>JBBDNX010000560.1:0-15411 GCA_040877345.1 Pirellulales bacterium | reverse complement strand
CCGCCCGGCCGCCCGTTGCAAACCCGCCAGCCCTGGGGCGAGCGCCGCGAGCCGCTGGTGTGGAACGGCCAGGTCGTGTCCACCAGGCTGGTCGTCTTCCGAGGAAATCCTGGCTCGGGGTTGACAAGTGATCAGGCTCCGAAGGCCAGGGCCTGGGTCGATCGGGACGGCAATGTATTGAGACAAGAGCTGGTTCTGTTATCGGCCAGGCTTTCGTTTGAGCGGATGCCGGATGACCAGGTGCCCCCGCGGGCTGCCAGGTAAGGCTTTGATGGCGCGCTCTGTGCCCGCATGATCGAGTTCGAAAACGTCACCCGGACTTATGGAGAAAAAGTGGCGGTGGCGGGGTTGAACCTGACCGTGCCCGCCGGCGAGCTGTTCGCTTTTCTAGGTCCCAACGGCGCGGGCAAGACGACCACCATCAAGATGCTGGTCGGCTTGCTGCGGCCGTCGGTCGGCCATGTCCGTCTGGGAGGCCACGACCTGGTCAGCGACACCCGCAGCGCCTGCCGGTTGCTGGGATACGTGCCCGACGTCCCCTTTTTGTACGACAAGCTGACCGGGCGGGAGTTCCTGCACTTCGTGGCGGGCATGCACGGGCTGGACGATACGGCCGACCAGCGCGTAGCGCGGCAATCGGCCCATTTCGAGCTGGGCGATTTCATCGATGAACTGACCGAGACGTACTCGCACGGCATGAAGCAGCGGCTGGTCTTCGCCGCCGCCTTGCTGCACGACCCCGCCGTGCTGGTGATCGACGAGCCGATGGTCGGCCTCGACCCGCGCAGCGCGCGGATGATGAAGAACCTGCTGCGGTCCAAGGCCGCCGAAGGCACGGCGGTGTTCATGTCGACGCACCTGTTGGACGTGGCCGAGGAAATCGCGGATCGGATCGGCATCGTCGATCACGGCAGGCTCCGCTGTGTCGGCACACTCGAGCAACTCCGCGACGAGCTGGCCCTGCGGCATACCTCGCTCGAACAGCTTTTTCTGGATGTTACCGCGGCCAGCGGAAATGGGGAAAGGCCAAAGCAATAGGGGACGGCATGCCGGAGACGGCCGATCGAGTCGATGTCCATGCCACGACGCTGCTCGCGCCTCGCCAGGAAGCGCGCGTGTTCTGGCGGCTGCGCTGCCGCCTGATCGCCAACCTGCTGCGGCAGTCACTGGACCAGGCGAGGTTCCGCGTTTCACTGGTCGTCCTGTTGACCGGACTCTTGTGGGTGGGGCTTTTCGGGCTGTTCGCCGAAGGGTTCCAGTTTCTCAAGACGGCCATCCCCGAGCCGGTCACCCACGACGAGATGGTCCGCGCCGTGTTTCACATCTTCTTTGCATCCCTGATGCTGATGCTGGTCGTTTCGACTGGCATTATCCTGTACGGCGGCCTGTACCGTTCCGCGGAGGCCCGATTCCTGTTGACGATGCCGGTCCGGCCCCAGCGCGTGTTTTTGCACAAGTTTCAGGAAGCCGTCTTGTTCAGCAGTTGGGGCTTCCTGCTGCTGGGCAGCCCAATGTTCGTCGCCTACGGAGTGGTGGAAGATGCCCGCTGGTTCTATTTCGCCATGCTTTGCCCCTACATGCTGGGCTTTGTTTACATCCCGGCCGGCCTGGGCGCGCTGGGCGTGCTGACCCTCGTCCGCTGGCTTCCCCAGGCGCGGCGGCAACTCGTCTGGGCGGCCCTCGCGGCCGGGGGCCTGGGACTGGCGATCATCGGCTGGTCGCTGGGATACGGGCTGGAAAGCGACCTGCTCACCCCCGACTGGTTCCAGGAGATGCTCGCGCGGCTGCGATTCAGCGAAAGCCCCCTCTTGCCAAGCTGGTGGCTCAGTTCCGGTTTGCTGGAGGCCGCCCGCGCCGGGTCTCGAGGGGCGGCGGCCCGCAGTGCCCTGGCGGAAAGCGCCATGTTCCTGGCCCTCACCATTTCCAACGCGCTGGTGATTCAACAAGCCGCCTTATGGGCGGCCCAACGGATCTACCGGGCCGGATACAACAGCTTACACGGCGAGCGCACCAGCCGGCGCCGGATCAAGACGGCCTGGATCGACCGAGCTTTGTTCCGGGCCCTGTTCCCGCTCACGCGTCCGATGCGGCTCTTGGTGGTCAAGGACCTGCGGTTGTTCCGGCGCGATCCGGTGCAATGGCTGCAGGTGCTGATCTTCTTCGGGCTCTTGGCCCTCTACTTCCTGAACATCCGCCGGCTGCGCTACGACGTGAACTACATCCGTTGGGTCAACATGATCAGCTTCTTGAACCTGGCCGTGGTCGGCCTGATTCTCTCGACGTTTACGACCCGCTTCGTATTCCCGATGATCAGTCTCGAAGGCCGCAGGTTCTGGATCCTGGGCCTGTTGCCCGTGCGCCGCGAGACCGTGCTGTGGAGCAAGTTCCTGTTTGCCGCCGCCGGCTCGGTGGTGCCGACCTCGCTGTTGATTCTGCTCAGCGACGTGATGCTGCGCGTGCCCGCGCTGGTGATCGCGGTGCACATGCTGGCCTGTTTGCTCTTATGCTGCGGCCTGTCGGGCATCGCGGTCGGGCTGGGGGCCACGATGCCCAACCTGCGCGAGGATTCTCCTTCGCGGATCGCAGCCGGCTTCGGCGGCACGTTGAACCTGGCCGTCAGCACCGTCTACATCCTGGCGGTCGTGGCGCTCACGGCCGTGCCCTGCCACTTCTATCTGGCCGAGGGCCAAGGTCTGGGCCTGCTTTGGCCGAGCGCCCGCATTCAAAACTGGCTGGTGCTCGGCACATCGCTGAGCGTGCTGTTGGGTTTGCTGGTGACCATCGTCCCCCTCTGGCTCGGCTTCCGCGCCTTCCGCCGCATGGAGTTCTAAACTAAGACCCTTCGAGACGAACCACCATGGATGCCGACGAAATCCGGACGAAGCTAGCGAAGCCGGCAATTGTCATGGAACTTGGTGGTTTTCGGCCACCCGATTCACCGAGTGCCTCCTGGTTCGGAAGGGTCAACCTCTCGCTTCCTGGTGAATTGTGGCCCAAAACGAACGGGAAACCGATGCACGCTCTGTGCCAGCTCAATCTGACGGAATTGCCGTTCCGTGCTCATCGCCTGGATGACGTTGAGTTGATCGCCGTCTTTATTGGCCCCGACGACTTGCCCGTGGACGCGCCCAACGGCGATCAATGGTGCCTCAGAGCCTATCAGAAGATCGGCCAACTTCGCCCCCTGGCGCCCATCGACACCGGCTCCACCATTAAATCTTTGCCCATGCGGCCGGCGGTCGTCCAAGCGGACTTTCCGTGCTGGGAAGATGTCCCGTTCCCATTGCCGGAGGAGCTTGAGGAGAGTTATTACGATCTATTGGGGAATATCGAGGGGTTCAAGCTAGGCGGCTGGCCGTCACTGATCCAATCGGAGATCTACTGGGCGCCTTGGAACAAGCATCCCATTGCGCCTGAGTATGTGTTTCAGATCGACACGACGGACAAGGGAAATTGGGCGTGGGGAGATAACGGAACCGGCTACTTCGGCCGCGGCACCGCGGCGGGACATCACGATGAGTGGACGCTTGCATGGCAATGCTACTGATCATCGCCCGACATTCTCCTGGCCGTTTCCCGCTGGAGCATATCGAGAGACCACTCGGGATGCTCGGCCCGCAGCAGTCTGCCCAGCATGTCGCGGGCTGATCGCCACATCCCCGCGCCGGTCGCCAGCCGCTCTGCCTCCGACTTGGCGCGCAGGACGTCGGCCATCAGCGGATCGAGGCATTCCATCCGTGCAAGGGCCGCCCTCCATGCGGCGCCCTCGGATTCTTTCGTGAATGGCATGGTCTTGCTCCCGACATCACATCATATCCGAAACAGCCGGTACTGCACCGGCCGGTTATTGCCGGGGCCAAATTGCGGTTGGCTCCCCGAGGCGGTGGCCCAGCGGGGGCCTCGCCGCTACAATGGGGCGGCTAAGCAGCCCGATGGTTTAACGGGCTTCTCGCGGGAGCAAACGGCATGGAAACTCGGCCGACGATCCGGGTCGGTGCGGTCAACTACCTGAATACCAGGCCGCTGGTCCATGGGCTGACCGAGCTGGCCCCCTGGATCGAGCTGGTGCTGGACCTGCCCAGCCGGCTGGCCGACTCACTGGCAGCCGGCAGCCTGGACGTGGCGCTGATTCCCTCGATCGAGTATTTCCAGAACCCGGGCTATCGCATCGTGTCGGATGCCTGCATCGCCTGCCGGGGGCCGGTCCTGTCGGTCAAGTTGTTCAGCCGCATTGCACCACAGCGGATCCGGACGCTGGCGCTCGACGAAGGCTCGCGGACCAGTGCTGCCCTGGCCCGCATCCTGCTGTCGGAGCGGTTCGGCCTCGAGCCGCGGCTGGAGGCGCTGCCCATTGGCTCCTCGCTCTCGGAGACCCGGGCCGACGCGGTGCTGTTGATCGGCGACCGGGCCATCCACGCGCCCGGCGGCCCTTTCGCCGAGGTATGGGACCTGGGCGACGAGTGGTGCCGCTGGGCCGAGCTCCCCTTCGTGTTCGCCATGTGGACGGCCCGGCCCGGCGTGGAGCTGGAAGGTTTGGACGAGGCGCTGACGCGGGCCCGCGACCAGGGGGTGGCGCAACTGGCCCAGATCGCCCGCGCGGAGGCGGCCCCACTGGGGTTGTCGCAACCGCAGTGCCTCTCGTACCTCCGCGATAACCTGCACTTTTACCTGGGCCCGCGCGAGTTGCGTGGGTTGGAGCTGTTTTACCGGCTGGCCAGCCGCATGAACCTGGCGCCGGCGGGAGTGGAACTTGGTTGCCTCGATCTCGAAGGTGCTTGACAAAGCGGTGGCCGGCGAGCGGCTGTCGCCCGACGAAGGTCTGCGCCTGATGGAGTCGCACGACCTGGTTGCGCTGGGCCAGGCGGCCGACGCCGTCACGCGCCGGCTGCACCCCGAGTCGTATCGCACCTACAACATCGACCGCAACATCAACTACACCAACATCTGCTCGGCGGTCTGCGATTTCTGCGCGTTTTACCGGCGGCCCAAGCATCCCGAAGGCTACGTGCTCGACCGCGACGTGCTGCTCCAGAAGATCCAGGAAACGGTCGATCTGGGAGGAGACCAGATCCTGCTGCAGGGAGGCATGCACCCGCAGCTCAAGCTCGACTGGTACGAAGAGCTGCTGGCCGACATCAAGGGCCGTTTTCCCCGGGTGAACGTGCACGGCTTCAGTCCGCCGGAGATCCATGCTTTCACGCTCGTCAACAAGCTGCCGCTGGCCACCGTGCTGGCGCGCCTCAAGCAGGCCGGCCTGGGCAGCTTGCCGGGCGGCGGGGCCGAGATCCTCGTCGATCGCGTGCGCGCCCAGATCACTCGCGGCAAGGTCATGACCGACGACTGGCTCAACGTCTGCCGGACATGGCATCACTTGGGCGGCCGCGGCTCGGCGACCATGATGTTCGGCCACGTGGAGACCCTGGCCGAGCGAATCGAACACCTCGAACGGCTCCGCCGGCTGCAGGATGAGACGGGCGGCTTCACTGCTTTCATCTGCTGGACGTTTCAACCCGAGCACACCGATCTGGCGCGCATTCCAAAGGCGTCGGCGGTCGAGTACCTGAAGACGCAGGCGGTCGGCCGCCTTTACCTTGACAACTTCCCCAACATCCAGTCGAGCTGGGTCACGCAAGGCTTGAAGATCGGCCAGCTTGCCTTGCTGTACGGTGCCAACGACATGGGCAGCCTGATGATCGAGGAGAACGTGGTGGCCTCGGCCGGGACGGTCCATTATCTCAATCTCGACCAGATCAAAGGGGCGATCCGCGAGGCCGGCTACCTGCCCCGCCAGCGCAACGTTTTCTACCAGCTCATCGATCAGCCGCACGCCGCGCCGGCCGCCGTGGCGCCATCTGCGTGACGCCGCCGCTGGCACCCGGCCCGCGCAACTGGGACACGCATTGGCATCCGGGACGCCAATGCCTTTCACCCTGGGACTACCCGACCCCCCCCTCTTTTATCGCCAAACTGATAAGCTAGGCTCTGGTAGTATGCGCACCACGGAAGCGGCGGCAGCCTCATGATTCACGTCCAGAACCTCATCAAGGAATATGCCGACCTGCGGCGAGGCAAGCTGGTGGCGCTGGGCGGTATCAGTTTTGACGCTTATCCGGGTCAGATCTACGGCCTGCTGGGACCCAACGGAGCCGGCAAAACCACGGCCCTGCGGATCATCAGCACGGTGCTGCGGCCCACGTCCGGCTCGGTGACGGTCAACGGATGCGACGTGGTGACACAGCCTTCGCAGGTCCGCCGGCAGATCGGCTTCATGTCGGCCAACACGGGCGTCTACGACCGGATGACCGCCTGGGAGATGGTCGATTACTTCGGCCGGCTGTATTCCATCCCGGAAGACAGGCTGCACGAGCGGATGGAACGCGTGTTCGACCGGCTGCAGATGAACGAGTTCCGCGACGTGCTGGGCGCCAAGATGTCGACCGGCATGAAGCAGAAGGTATCGATCGCCCGGGCCATCGTCCACGACCCACCGGTCCTGATCTTCGATGAGGCCACGTCGGGGCTCGACGTGCTGGTGGCCCGGGCCTTGTTGAAGACCGTGGCCGAGCTGCGCGAGCAAGGCAAGTGCATCCTGTTTTCGACGCACATCATGCGCGAGGCGGAGAAGCTCTGCGACCGGCTGGCCATCGTGCACCGGGGCCAGATGCTCGCGGAAGGCACGCTGGGCGATCTGGCCGACCGCTACGAAGAACGCGACCTGGAAGAGCTCTTCTTTCGCCTGATCTCGAGGCACGACGAGCGGCAGGCGCGCGCCGCGGCCTCGGCAATTTGAAGCACCCCGTTGCCCGCCGCCAGGGCGCACCATGAACTGGACGAACGTCAAACTGATCTTCTCGCGTGAAGTGCGGGACCAGTTGCGCGATCGGCGCACGTTGTTCATGATCGCGGTCTTGCCGTTGTTGTTGTACCCGCTGTTGGGCATGAGCATGTTCCAGGTGCTGCAGTTCGTGACCGAACATGCCACCAAGGTGCTCGTGATCGGGGCGGATGAGCTGCCCGAGTCCCCGGCACTCCTCGACGCAGACCGCTTTGCAACCCGCTGGTTCAAGGATCCCGGCAACGACCGCTTGCTGGAGCTGACCATTGAACCGGGCTCCCGGTCGGACCGCATTGCCACGGCCCGCGCCGAGCGGGCCTTGGCACAAGGCGAGTTCGAGGCCGTGGTCTTTTTTCCACCCGACTTCGCCGACCGTCTGTCGGCCTTCCGCAGAAGCCTCACCCAGCCGCGAACGGCCGAGGGCGCCGAGCGGGAGCAGGCGGCCGAGCAGATCCCCAGTCCCAGCATCTTTTACAACACGGCCAAGGAAAAATCGCAGATCACGTTTGCCCGCGTCTCGCAGGTGCTGGAGCGTTGGACCCAGGAAATCGGCCGGCAGAACCTGGCCGACAGCCACCTGCCCGAGTCGGCCGCCAGGCCCTTCGAACTTTCGGAGCACGACGTGGCCGAGGCCGGGCACCGCGACGCCGCCGTGTGGTCGAAACTGCTCCCGTTTCTGCTGGTGATCTGGGCCCTGACCGGCGCCTTCTACCCGGCCGTCGACTTGTGCGCCGGCGAAAAGGAGCGCGGCACGCTGGAGACCTTGCTCAGCAGCCCCGCCGAGCGGACCGAGATCGTTTGGGGCAAGCTCTTGACCGTGATGCTGTTCAGCATGGTCACGGCCATATTGAACCTGGTGAGCATGGGGATCACCGGCGCCTTTGTGATGAACGTGCTGCCCGAATTGGGACGCCCCCCGGCAATGACACCGCTCTGGCTGTTCATCGCGCTGGTGCCCATGTCGGCCTTGTTCAGTGCACTGTGCCTGGCCTTGGCCGCCTTTGCCCGCAGCACCAAGGAAGGGCAGTACTACCTGATGCCGCTGGTGCTGGTGACCATGCCGCTGGTGGTGCTGCCGATGGCGCCGGGCGTGGAACTGACGCTGGGCAACAGCCTGATCCCCGTCACGGGCGTGGTGCTCCTGCTGCGGGCCATGGTCGAAGGCAACTACTGGCAGGCTCTGCCGTTCGTGCCTCCCGTGGCCGCCGTCACGCTGGCCTGCTGCCTGTGGGCGGTCCGCTGGGCGGTCGACCAGTTCAACGCTGAGAGCGTTTTGTTCCGCGAAAGCGAGCGGCTCGACTTCGGACTATGGCTCAAGCATCTGATGCGCGATCGCGAGGCGACGCCCAGCGCCTCGGAGGCCTTGTTCTGCGGCGTGCTGATCCTGTTGATCAAGTTCTTCATGAACCTGGCGGTCCCCCAACCGGGCTCGTTCGCCGACCTGGCGGTCGTGACCCTTGTTTCCCAACTGGTCGTGGTGGCGACGCCGGCCCTGTTGATGACCGTCATGTTGACCCGCAGCCCCCGGCAGACGCTGCTGTTGCGGATGCCTTCCTTCTGGTCGCTGCCTGCCGCGGCCGTGTTGGCGCTGGTGCTGCACCCGGCCGTGCTGCAACTGAGCGAGCTGGTGCAATGGCTCTACCCGGTGAAAAGCGAAGTCTACGAATCGGTGGCGGCCCTGTTCGCCCAGGCGCCTTCGCTCTGGCAGTTGCTGCTCTTGGTGGCAGTCATGCCGGCCATCTGCGAGGAGCTGGCATTCCGCGGGTTCATGCTGTCCGGACTGCGGCGCACGGGGCACAAATGGCGGGCCATCGCCTTGAGCAGCTTCTTTTTCGGGCTGACGCACGGCCTTCTGCAGCAGTCGATCGTGGCTTGCGTCGTGGGCTTGTTGATCGGTTACCTGGTGGTGCAAAGCGGCAGCCTGCTGACAGGCATCGTTTTTCACATGGTTCACAATGGGCTGGCCGTCGCCAGCGGTCCGCTCAGCGAGGCATATCCGGCGGAAAGCGCGCTGGTTTCATGGCTGGTGCGCCCAGGGGCCGAGGGCGGCTACGCCTTCCAGTGGCCGGCAGTGCTCGGGGGACTGGCGATCGCCGCCCTGCTCGTCAACCGCTTCCGGGGCCAGCACTATGCCAAGACGGCCGAAGAGGCCTTGCAGGAGGCGATCGATCACCAGAGCGCCCATGTGCCGGCATAGCACCCATGTCCCGGCGTGATGTCAACTGGGGCTGCGCTGACAGCTCTCTTTAGTGAGCATCGCCTCGCCGGAGCGAATCGAGTTGGTCTCGCAGCCGGGCGATCTCGTCGTCTCTTGCGGCAAGGGCTTGTTCTTTTACGGCAATCGTTTCATCTTTTGCCGCAATGATTTCGTCTTTCGCTGCGATGGCGTCGTCTTGCGCTGCAAGGGCGTCGTCTTTCGCTGCAATGGCTTCCTCTGGTGTTTGCAGCCATGCATTGGTTGCCGGATTCAAGACCCGCAAGTCGTCGCCGGCGGCTTCGAACTCCAGCGCGAGGACTTCGCTGGGCAGCCGTCCGGCCACCTGTTCAATACGCACGTACTGACCCTGCTGGAGCCGATAGCCCTGGAGCTTGGGACGCAGATACTCCCCATACGGATCGAACAGAAAGTATTCCTGGACCCGGAGTGTATCGCGGTACAGCCGGTATTTCGTCTCGAGGTCTTCCTTTTTCGTGGAGCGGCTGGTGATCTCGATGATCAGTTGCGGCGCGTGGCCTTCCTCCCAGACGAGATAGTAGTCGCGCTGCTTCTCCTTGGGGATGCCTTTGACGACAAAGACATCGGGCGCAACGTGCTTCAACCTGTCGCCCGGCACATAGTACATCAGGTTGTTACCCGACACGTACACCTGCGGGTCGTCGGCGAACCAGGTCCACAGCACCCAAATCAGATTGGTCAAGTTCCGCCCATGCGTTGGGGTCTCTGCCATGGGGCGGCCGTCTCCACTGGGGTACTCGGTCTGGGCACGAAGAGACGGTCCGATTCCGTGAGATGTCGTCGCCATGATTGTGAGCGAACCCTCGAGAGCCACGCAAGAACGTCGTGTATTAACTTTACGGCTTCCAGGGCCCAATGTCCACCTGACGAACGTGCGAATACTTGCCTAAAAGGCGGTGGTTCGCAGCCCCTTTTCAGATGCCGAACAGCCGGCGGGCGTTGGCGGTCGTCTCGGCGGCAAAATCGGGCAGCATCCGGCCGCGCAACTCGGCCAGGCAGGCAGCCGTGTGGACCAGGTGCGACGGCTCGTTGCGGCGGCCGCGCAGCGGATGTGGCGACAAGTAGGGGCTGTCCGTCTCGATCAGAATTCGGTCGGCCGGGATGCCGGCGGCCACTGCCCGCAGCGCATCCGACTTCTTGTACGTGACCATTCCCGCAAAACTGATGTAGAGGCCCAACTCAATGCATTCGGCCGCCGTTTCAGCGCTGCCGGTAAAGGAGTGCATCGCGCCGGCCAGCGGGCCGCGCATGCGCGCCTCACGGAGCATCGCCAGCACGTCGTCGTCGCTGTCGCGGGTGTGTACGATGAACGGCAGGCCCCGTTCTTGCGAGAGCCGCAGATGCCGGTCGAAATAGTCCCGCTGCACCTCGAGAGGCGTGTAATCCCAGTACCGGTCGAGGCCCGTCTCGCCCAGCGCCACGACCTCGGCACGGGAAGTCAGCTCGATCACGCGCTGCCAGTCGCCGTCGCCCGCCTGGGCGCAATAGTTCGGTTGGATGCCGACCGACGCGAACAATCCCTGGTGAACCGAAGCCAGATCGACGCACGCCCGGCTGGAGTCGGCGGTGGTTGCCACCGCCATGGCGTACATCACTCCGGCCTCGCGGGCACGGGCCAATACCGCCTCCAGATCGCCGGCGAACTCCTCCTGGTCCAAGTGGGCGTGGCTGTCGAAGAGTTCCATGGAGGACAATCCCCGCCGGCGCTCCGCCGAAGGCCAATCTAAACGACAGCCGTCTGCCGGCTGTCCGCTGCCCCGTGTCCCCTGTCTCCTTGGTCCGGCCCCTGCTGCCCGTCGGTCGCCTGTCGCCTGTCCCCTGCCCGGATCAGCGACTCGATGGCTTCCATGTGAGCACGCTCGCTGCCCAAGGTCTCTTCGGCCAGATCGCCAGCCCGCCGGTGGTCCGACAGCTCCCGCACCAACATTTCGAGTTCCGCGATGTTCTGCCGCTGATGGCGAAGCAACTCCTTGATGAGATAGTCCAGCGACAGGAAGTGCGCGTCGGTGAACTCCATCGGATACTCACCCGGCTCGATGCGGCCGTTGAGCTCGAGAATCAACTCGGCGATCCGTTTGGCCATGGCCTGCTGATCGGCCACGATGTCGTCGAGCACGGCCGCCGCCTTGTCGTCCCCCGGGCCGGTCCAGGGGGCGGCATCGGTCAAGTAGATGGGAAACGAACGGTACTCCAGCGTGAGCAGCCGGTTCAACCCGTCGGTGATTCGGCCTTGGCTCATCGCGTGTTCACCTTAGGAGAGCAGATGGTCGGCCGCCAGACGCGCCCATCGATTCAGCGGCTCGAACGAGACGCCCAGCACGATCACCGGCAGTGTAATCATGGCCACGTAAATTCCGGCCGGCGACCACATCGAGAAACTCGCCGGCAGCCGGCCGGCGGGCTCCGGATCGAGCGTCATCACCTTGACCACCCGCAGGTAGTAGAAAAGGCTCAAGGCGGTGTTCAATCCACCGATGACCAGCAGCGACAGCAGTCCCGACGGCACCAGGTAGGCAAATGCAATCAGCTTGGCCGGGAAACCAGCCAGCGGCGGCAAACCGATCAGGCTGAACAGGATCAACGACAAGGCAACTGCAACGCCCGGGCTGCGGTGAATTAACCCTCCGTAGTCCGCGATCTCCTCGCTTCGGATCGTGTTGCGCAGGAAAGCCACAATGGCGAACGCTCCCAAGTTCATGAACACGTACACGCCGGCATAAAACGCCAGTGACGCGATCGCTTCTTCCGCCAGCTCGATGTCCTTGCCGATCAAGGCCACCGCCGCCGCCACGGGCATCATCAAGTAGCCCGCATGGGCGATTGTCGAGTACGCCAGCAGCCGCTTCATGTTCGTCTGGTTATAGGCCGCCAGGTTGCCGAAGGTGCACGTCACGGCCGCCAGCAAGCCGATCAGCCCGACCAGGAAGCGGCGGACCGGGGCCAGCCGCTCGACTGCGTTCTGAGGCGAAGCGCCGCTGTCTGGAACATTGCTGTCTGGAGCATCGCTGTCTGGAGCATCGCGGCCGGGCAGAGCATCGCGTGCTTGCGGCACGACCAGCGGCCGCTTCTCGAGCGCCCGGTATGCGGCCGAGTGCGCCGTGGGGGCCTGGGCCGTTCGCGGTTCGCCGACGAAGCCGAAGCCCAACGCCAGGCGGGCCAAGAGCGCCAGGGCGGCCGCCTTGGACGCCACCGACAGGAACGCGTTCACCTCGGCACTGGCCCCCTCGAAGACGTCGGGGCACCAGAAATGAAAAGGCACGGCCGACAGCTTGAAAGCCACTCCCACCATCACCATCAGTCCGCCCATCAACAGCACGGTCTGCCGCTCGGCCAGTGCCTCGGCGGGCAGCGTGGCCAGTTGCATCGCCATCGTCGGCATGTGGACGGAACCGAGCGCCCCGGCCAACAGGCTGATGCCGTACAGCATCACACCGGCCGTGCCCGCGCCGTAAACCACGTACTTGAGAGCCGCCTCACTGCTCTGCCGGCGCCCCTTGAGCATGCCGGCCAGTGCATAGGAGGGGACGCTGGCCATCTCGACGCCCAAAAAGACCATCACCATATGGTTGGCCGAGGCCATCAGGCACATCCCCACGATGCCGCCCAGAACCAGCGTGTAAAAGTCGGGGCTGTCCTCGCGGTCGGGAATGCCTGAAATCCGTGTAAACACCAGGAACAGACAGGCGAACACCAACAGCAGGCTGCGGAAGAAGACGGTCAGCTCGTCGTAGACCAGCATGCCGGTAAAGATGGGCGCGGTGAAGTCGGCCGACTCCCGCAGCCCCGGCAGCAGCCGCCAGGGCGCCGCAAAGTACAGCGCCGCCAGGCAGCCGGGCAAGGCAATCCAGACCGTATTGATCCGTCGGCCGAAAGCGGGCAGCCGCGCCAACAGCATCAGCACGATCGTGGCGCAAAGGACCAATTCGGGCATAAAGCCCGGCAGCGACACCCGCAGCGTGTCGTGGATCAGGTGGTCGAGCAGTTCCTGAAAATTCACGTCGGTATGCCTTCGATGCGTTTTCCCCGGATCCCTGCCGCGATCGGCCGCGGCAACCGGCCCCGGTTATCGTTGGGTGCTGGACGCTATTCGTTCCGTTTCGCCTTCGACACTCGTCGTCGGCGCCTGGTTGATTGAAAGCCTGCTTGCCCCCCGCTGCCTCGATTCCTTGACGTCGCGGGTCCAGTCCGCCAGCTCTTGCACCGTCTTGTTCACACTGGGCGTCATGTAGTTGAAGAGCGACTGCGGCAACACGCCAAACCAGATCGCAAACGCCAGCAGGGGCGCGGCAATAGCAACTTCCCGCCCGGTGATGGGCGTGATGCGATCTCCGTGCGGCCCGCGGTATTCGGCTCCCAGGTACACGCGCTGCAACGTCCACAGAATGTAGGCGGCCGTCAGGATGACCGTGGCTGCCGCTACGACCGCCATCGCCTTGGAGTAGCTCCAGACGCTCAGCGTCACAAAAAACTCGCCGATGAAGCCGCACAGGCCGGGGAGCCCCAACCCGGCAAAGAAAATTCCGAAAGCCAGGCCGCTATACAAAGGCGAACGGGCGAACAGCCCCCCGAACTCATCGAGATTGCGATGGTGGACCCGGTCGTAAATCACCCCGACCATGAAGAACATGCCGGCCGAGCTGATCCCGTGGGCAATCATCTGGAACATGGCGCCGTTCATGCCCATGGCCCAGTAGTCGGGGTTGTAGTTCGTGCTGGCCGTGGCGGTCCACACGCCGATGCCCAACAGCACGTAGCCCATGTGGCTGACGGAGCTGTAGGCCACCAGCCGCTTGAAGTCCTTCTGCGCCAGGGCGGCAAAGGCGCCGTACACCATGCTCAAGACTCCGATGCCCGTCACCACGTAGGCCAGGTCGTAGGCCGCTTCCGGACAGATCGGATAGCAGATGCGGATGATGCCGTAGCCGCCCATCTTCAGGAGGATGCCCGCCAGGATCATCGAGATCGGCGTAGGCGCCTCGACGTGCGCGTCGGGCAGCCAGGTGTGCAGCGGCACGATCGGGATCTTGATGGCAAAGCCGATGAACAACAGTACGAAGGCCCACCATTGCAGCGACCTGCCCCACAACAACTCCGCGTCGAACAGGTCCGTGTGCTGCCCCATCTTGGACAGGGCCAGGATGTTAAAGGTGTGGATCGGGTTGTCGCCAGGCTCTCTTACCGCGCGGGTCACGTCGGGGTGCAGGTGCAACTCGTCCCAGGCGACGACTTCGGAGCCTCCCGCCACGACGTCGCTTTGGGCGGCCAGGGCCCGCAGATCGCTGTTGAAATAAAGGATCAGGATGGCGATCAGCATCAGCACGCTGCCTACCAGCGTGTAGAGAAAGAACTTGATGGCCGCGTATTCGCGGCGCGGGCCGCCCCACACGCCGATCAGGAAGTACATCGGCAACAGCATGACTTCCCAGAAGACGTAGAACAAAAAGAAGTCCAGGGCCATGAAGACCCCGATCATGCCCGTCTCCAGGAGCAGGTACAGGATGCAATAGGCCTTCACGTGGCTGGTGATGTTCCAACTGGCCCCCATGGCCAGCATGCTCAAGAACGACGTCAGCAGCACGAGCGTGAAGCTGATCCCGTCGATCCCCATGAAATAGAAGATGTTGAACGACGGTATCCAGTCGATCGAGAAGGCGTCCTGCATGCCCGCCGCTCCCAGCTCGAACCGCGGCGTCGCCACGCCTTCGGGCGAAGGCACCGCCATGTACACCGTCAGAAGGAAAACCAGCACCGTGACCACCAGGCTGAACAGCTTGATGGCCTCCGGCTTGTCCTTCGGAAACAGCAACAGCACCAGCGCCCCCAGCGCGGGCAGAAACACGACCAGGCTCAACAGGAGAACGTATTGCGATTGCATGGCAAGCCCAAGGGTTATCGCGCCGAGGCGAAATTGATCAAAACGGTCAGGGCCACGGTCCCGATCACGATCAGCATCACGTATTGCCGCAAGCGGCCCGTCTGCACGCTCCGCAGCGAGTTGCCCAGCGACCAGGTCCAGGCGGCAAACACGTTCACCGACTGGTCCACCAAATAGCGGTCGATCAGGTCGTCGAAGTCGGCCAGCCGGCGCGTCCAGCGCGCCGAGCCGTGAATCAGGCCGTCGATCACCCCCTTATCGAAGGCCGCCACCGCGCCGGACACCAGGTGCACCGGCCGCACGAACAGGACCTGGTAAAGCTCGTCGAAATGCCATTTATTCCAGAGCAAGTTGTAGAGCGGCCTGAACTGTTGCCGCGCCTCGGCCGGATCCAGCAGGCGCACGCCGTAAAACAGCACGGCCAGCAAAAAGCCGCCCAGGGCCGTGGCGCTGGCCACCAGCGTG
>JBBDNX010000559.1:0-2791 GCA_040877345.1 Pirellulales bacterium | reverse complement strand
GCCGGCTGAGAGCTCGGGGCAGGTGCTCACGGCCACGGCCCAATTCACCCAGCCAACCCAGAATGCCCCGGCCCGGCTGTTCATCACGGCCGAAATGGCCCCAGGGCACCACATCTACTCGATTACGCAGCCGGATGGCGGCCCACTAGCGAGCAGGCTCAAACTCGAAGCGAGCGGCGACTTCAAGCGTGTCGGCGATTTCAAACCGTGGCCGGAACCGAAGAGGGAGCTTAGCGACGTATTCAAGAAGGCGGGCTCGGACGAGCCGCTCCTGCTCGAGGAACACTTCAACAGCGTGACGTGGCACGTGCCGATCGAGCTTGCCCGGGGGGTGGACCCTAAGAATCTACGAATCAGCGGCAGCGTGTACGCGCAAGTCTGCAACGCGAGCGGCTGCCTGCCGCCAAAGGATTACCGCTTCGTGGGCCGTCTGGGTCCGGGAGCTGACATTCCGGCCGCCGAATTGGAGCCTCCAGCCGAGCAAGCACCAGAAACTCAGCCGGCACCAGACGTTCAGCCGCCCCCCCGCGCAACGACTGTTTCCTACACCCATCCCCGGTCGGGGACCGTGCTGCACGGCCGGATCGAGCCGCGGGTGGCCGTCCCCGGTGGCCAGGCCAGGCTGGTTCTGACGGCCGAGCCGGCCGAAGGATGGTACGTCTATGAGCTGGGCACAAAGGCCCCGGACATCGGTTCGCAGCCCACCTTGATCACGCTGACCCAGACTTCCGGCCTTGAGCCGCGCAAGGCGGTTCCTAGTTACGAGCCGGTTCGCAAGCAAGGCGAGGAACTGGGCCACCACGAGCGGCCCGTCGATTGGACGATCGAGCTGGCGGTGCCTCAAACGGCCCAGCCGGGGCCGCTGACGATTGCCGGCTTGATCGGCTACCAGAGTTGCAATGCGGGCGGCTGCGAGAGGCCGGAGGCGCTGAGCTTCGAAGGCACGCTGGCGATTGGCGGCGACCAGGTCGACGGGGCAACCCCGATCACCTTTACGGGGCTCCGCGGCTACGCAGCGGCCCAGGATCCGTCCGCCGCCGGTCTCTCCCCAGTACGTGGCGGCTTGCCAGGCGCGCCGGCGGAATCGCTGGCCCTGGACAAGATCCGGGCTCAAACGCTGTCTCGAAATCAGCCGCTGATCCTGATGATGGCCCTGGGGTTTCTGGGCGGACTGATCCTCAACTTGATGCCCTGCGTCCTGCCGGTCATCGGGCTGAAGGTCCTCTCGTTCGTGGAACAGGGCGGACATGACCGCCGCCAGGTGTTCGTGTTGAACGTCTGGTACGCGCTGGGCTTGATCTTTGTGTTCCTTGTCCTGGCGACCTTGCCGGTGGTTTCGCGCTTGGTTTGGAACCAGCAGTTCGGTTGGGGGCAGCAGTTCGCTTCCGACGGCTTCAACATCACGCTGGCGGCCATCGTGTTTGTTATGGCGCTCAGCTTTCTTGGAGTTTGGGAGATTCCGATCCCCGGCTTTATCGGCGGCAGCAAGACCACCGCCCTGGCGGCGAAGGAGGGCGTTGCCGGCGCCTTTTGCAAGGGCGCCATCACCACCGTGCTGGCCACTCCCTGCACGGGGCCATTCCTTGGCAGCGCGTTGGGCTTCGCGGCCTCTCAGCCGCCTCACATCACGTACCTGATCTTCGCATCAATGGGCGTCGGGATGGCAAGTCCGTACCTGCTGATCGGCGCCTTTCCAACCTTGCTCCGCTTTCTGCCCAAGCCGGGCGCCTGGATGGACACCTTCAAGCAGATGATGGGCTTTTTGCTGCTGGGCACCGTCGTGTTCTTGATGACGTTCATGGAGCCCACTAGCATCGTACCGACCGTGGCGCTCTTGATGGGTCTGTGGGCAGCCTGCTGGTGGATCGGGCGGACGCCTTTGTTCGCCGATGGGGCCGTCAGGACGCGAGCCTGGTTGGGCGCCGGCGCTTTCGCCGTGTTGGTGGGACTCACGGCTTTTCAATGGCTGGCCCCCATTATGGCGGCCCGCCACCAGCGCGACATTGAACGTGCCATCGCAGAAACGCTGCGCGGCTCGGTGACGAGGGGAGCACCCACAATCGGCAATACCCGCGGCCACGAGCTGCCCTGGCGACCTTTTTCCCTAACCATGCTCGAAGACCTGGCTGGCCAGCAAAAGACGGTGCTGGTCGATTTTACAGCGGACTGGTGCGCGACGTGCAAGTTTCTGGAACAGACCGTCCTGAATACCAAGGGCACTCGCAAGGTGGTGCTTGCCAACAACGTGGTGCCATTGATCGCCGACATGACCCGCTGGCCGGACGAGGAGAGCGCGCTGCTCGAAGCTCTCAGCGGAGGCGGTCATGTGCCGGTGCTCGCCATTTTTCCCGCAGGCCGGCCCAATGAGCCGATCGTGCTGAAGGACACTTATACCCAGGCGCTGCTCTTGGACAAGCTGAAGCAAGCAGGGCCTTCCAAGCAAGCCGCGGCCAAAACGACCGCCATGCATTGAGCGCGCCGGCTCACCCCCAGACCACGTCGCCGGGGCCCGCCACCACCTGGCCGATCTGCCAGCTCTCGTGGCCGCAGTCGACCAGTTGACTGCGCACGCTGTCGGCGAAGTAGGGGTTGACCACGAGCACCAGCCCCAGGCCCATGTTGAACACCCGCTCCATTTCGTCGCGCTCGACCGCTCCCAGCCGGGCCAGCCAGCCGAAGACCGGCGGCACCGGCCATGTGTCGCGCTGAATCACTCCGCGGCTCCCCGCCGGCATGACGCGGGCCAGGTTCTCCACCACGTCGGCGAACTCGCAGCCGCCGTAGTAGCGCT
>JBBDNX010000558.1:0-2791 GCA_040877345.1 Pirellulales bacterium | reverse complement strand
GGGGAATCTATACCTTCTGGAAGCGGACCAGCCCTCCGCCGATGTTGACCATGTTCGACGCCCCCTCGCGCGAGACGTGCACGGTGCGGCGGGCGCGGACCAATACGCCCTTGCAGGCTCTGGTGCTGATGAACGACACGCAGTACGTCGAAGTGGCCCGGCACCTGGCCCAGCGGATCATGACCGAGGCGCCCAGCAGTCCCGAGGAGCGCTCAGCCTTCGGCTTCCGCCTGGCCACCGCCCGGCGGGCCGATCCGGACGAAGTGGCGGTGTTGGCGCGGACGTACTCGGAGCAACTGGCCGAGTATCAGTCCGACCCCGAGGCGGCCGCAAAACTTGTGGCAGTAGGAGACTCGAAACGAAACGAGTCGCTGGACGTCGCCGAGCTGGCTGCCTGGACGATGGTGGCCAACCTGATCCTGAACCTGGACGAAACAGTAACCAAGCGATAGCGCTGAAGGTGGAACCATGGACCCGTTGCGCGAGTTGGCATTGCGGGAAACTCGGCGGCATTTCTTTGGCCGGGCGGCGGCGGGCATCGGCTCGGTGGCGCTGGGGTCGCTGTTGAACCCGCGGCTGCTGCAAGCTGCCAGCGGCTCGTCCGCTTACACCGTGCCCGGCAAGCTGGAATCGCTGCACTTCCCGCCCACGGCCAAGCGGGTGATCTGGCTGTTCATGGCCGACGCCCCTTCGCAGCTCGACCTGTTCGATTACAAGCCGAAGATGCAGGAGATGTTCGACCAGGACCTGCCCGAATCGGTCCGGATGGGCCAGCGGATCACCACGATGACTTCGGGGCAGGCGCGGCTGGCGATCGCCCCCTCGCTGTTCAAGTTCCACCAGCACGGCAAAAACGGCACCTGGCTCAGCGAATTGCTGCCGCACGTCGGCTCGGTCGTCGACGACATCGCGATCGTCAAGACCATGCACACCGAGGCCATCAACCACGATCCGGCCATCACCTTCATCCAGACCGGAAGCCAGTTGCCGGGCCGCCCCAGCGCGGGCGCCTGGCTGTCGTACGGCATCGGCAGCCCGAACCAGGACCTGCCGGCCTTCGTGGTGCTTCATTCGAAGTGGAGCTCGAAGTCGGGTTCGCAGGCGTTGTTCTCGCGGCTGTGGGGCGCCGGGTTCCTGCCCACCAAGCACCAGGGCGTGGCGATGCGCTCGACGGGCGACCCGGTGCTCTACTTGTCGAACCCGCCGGGCGTGAACGAGCGCTCCAGGCGGCGAATGCTCGACGGACTGGCCGAATTGAACGAGAAGCGGCAGCAGGTCGACGGCGACCCGGAGATCGCCACGCGGATCGCCCAGTACGAGATGGCCTTCCGCATGCAGACCTCGGTGCCGGAGTTGACCGACATCTCGACCGAGCCCCAGCACGTGCTCGATCTCTACGGACCCGAGGCCAACCAGCCGGGCTCGTTCGCCTACAACTGCCTGCTGGCCCGGCGGCTGGCCGAGCGCGGCGTGCCGTTCACGCAGGTTTTCATCCGCGGCTGGGACCACCACGGCGACTTGCCCGCCAACATCCGCTTGATGGCCAAGGACGTCGACCAGGCCAGCGCGGCCTTGATCAAGGATCTGAAGATGCGGGGCATGCTCGACGACACGCTGGTGGTTTGGGGCGGCGAGTTCGGCCGCACGATATACAGCCAGGGAACGCTGACCAAGGAGAACTACGGCCGCGACCACCATCCGCGTTGTTTCACCATGTGGATGGCCGGCGGCGGCGTGAAGCCGGGGATCAGCCATGGCGAGACCGACGACTTCAGCTACAACGTGATCGACAAGCCGGTGCACGTTCACGACTTGAACGCCACGATCCTGCACTGCCTGGGCATCGACCACGAGCGGCTCACCTATCGCTTCCAGGGCCGCGACTTCCGCCTCACCGACGTCGAGGGCCACGTCGTCCGCGACATCCTGCTCTAGTTCGTAGTGATCCGCATTCATGCGGTCCCGTGGCCAACTACAATCGCGGCAGACAAGTTGTCGCAAGCCCCAGGTGTCCGGTAAGCTGTCCACTTGCGCAGAATTCTGCCTAGTCCCCGACGTGGAGGGGCGAATAATTCAATGGGGAAACTGTACAAGAATATCTGCCAACTCGTCAGCGAAGGTCGTTATGTGGTTGGTGAGCATGCATCCGAACGGCTGGAAGAACGAGGGATCATGGAATGGCAGGCGGTTGGAGCCCTGGAAGACGGAGAACTGCTGACTGAGCGACCGAGGGACAAGCCGAATCCAGCCGTGGAAGTCCGCGAATCGCTTCCGGACGGCACCGAGTTCAAGGCTGTGTGGTCCTACTTGAAACAAAGTGGCGTAGCAAAACTCGTCACTGTTCACTTTTTCGATGAGGCGTAATCCATGCCGATTGGTGGAAAACGTGTGAAGCGCACTCGACTGATTCAACAGGGACGCTATGTCGTCGCTGTGGATGTGGAGCTCGTAATTCCGCGGGACGATCCGAGCGAACCGTGCTATGAGGCGGAGACGGTGGAGTTCTTGAAAGAGGTGGCCGAGCGGGCCAGGCGCGGAGACAAGGAGTGGCTCTTGCAGCGTGGGCAAGTCTACGAACTCGTGGAACAGAGTTGAATACGGCGACTCCAGCGGCGGATACCAAAAGTAGCACGACTCGCCAGAGTTCTGGGGATGTGGTCCACTCGCGGAGCGAGTGGTCATGCTTCCCGACTCGCGGAGCCAGTGGACTACGTTCTTTCATTCTTCGGACGGGCTTCGAACGGCCGCCCCGACTTCCGGCACTCTCCGGCTAGCTAGCGGTTCGTCGCGG
>JBBDNX010000557.1:0-2820 GCA_040877345.1 Pirellulales bacterium | reverse complement strand
CTAGACACCTACCCGAACTTCCCTGGACTTCGCATGACCGTTCGAACCACCTCGCTCTGGCCGCCGTGCATCGCGGAAGTGCTGGGCACTTTTCTCCTGGTCTTCTTCGGCTGCGGGGCCGTACACACGGCCGTCCTCACCGGCGCTCAAAGCGGGCTCTGGCAGGTGGCCATTGTGTGGGGCGTGGCCATCATGATCGCTGTCTACACGATCGGCGCCTACAGCGGGGCGCACATCAATCCGGCCATCACGCTGTCGCTGGCCGTGTGGAAAAGATTCTCCTGGTCGCTGGTCGTCCCCTACATCCTCGCCCAGCTTGCCGGGGCCTTCCTGGCGGCCGCCGCCCTGTACGGCTTATGGCACCCGCACCTGGCGGCCATGGAGCAGGCCAAGCAGGTGGTCCGCGGCCAGCCCGGCAGCGAAATCACCGCCATGTGCTATGGCGAGTACTTTCCCAATCCGGGCCCCGCCGGAGCCGGCCCCGGCCCCTACAGCGCCACGGACCATGCCCGCTTGAAGACGCTGGTCAGCGAGCCGACTGCCTTCGCCGCCGAGGTGCTCGGCACGTTGATCCTGGCCTTCGTCGTGTTCAGCGTCACCGACGCCCGCAATCTGGTGGCACCGGCCGGACGGCTGGCGCCGGTGTTCATCGGCCTCACCGTGGCCATCTTGATTTCGATCATCGCGCCGTTGACCCAGGCCTGTTTCAACCCGGCCCGCGATTTCGGACCGCGCTTGTTCACCTACCTGGCCGGCTGGGGACCGATCGCCATTCCCGGGCCCAGCCCCACCGGCTTCCTCACCGTCTATATCATTGCGCCCTGCTTGGGGGCCGTGCTGGGAGGCGGCTTGCACACGCGAGTGCTGGTGCCGATGCTGCCGGCGCCGGCCGGCCCGCTGCCGGCAGAACCGCTGCCGGCCGAACCGCTGGAAGCAGGTCTCGAATGAACGCCACGGCCATGCGATCGACCGCTCTCGTGTTCATGCTGCTCTCCTGGGCCGCTTGCCGCGCCGCCGCCGAGCCGCCGGTTGCCGAAGAATCTCTACGGCTCGAGGTGGACCTGCCCTACCAGGCCCAGCGCTCCAAGCCGGTGAACTACCAGGCCGACTTTTCCGCCGTGGTGACGGCCCCCTACGGCACGAAGCTGCTCAAGGTCTGGCTGCCGTTGCCCCCATCAGACGGCGTGCAAGTCGTGTCGGACAGCAAGCTCACCAGCTTCCCGGTCGAAGTGCCTGCTCGCATCGGCAAGGAAACGACCTTCGGCAACCGCTTCGCCTACTTCGAGTTTCACAATCCCAAGGGGGCGCAGATCATCCGTCACCAGTTCCAGGCCCGCGTCTGGCAACTGCACTGGAACGTCGAACCGGACAAGATTGTTACCGTCGAGCGCTGGCCCGCCCAGTTCGACCCCTACCTGCGCGGCGACCGGGCCGTGGTCGTCGACGAGCGCTTTAGCAAGCTGCTCGAGCGGGTGCTGGCCGGGCGGCCCGACGAGCTGCACCCGCTGGCCGCCATCATGGCCTGGACCAACGGCCACATGACCTACGACCATGCTCGCGCCTCCCTTTCGGCCAGTTCCGAGCACGCCCTGGAGCAGCAGCGAGGGCACTGCAGCGATTACCATGGCCTGTGCGCCGCCATGGGCCGTGCCTTGGGTTACCCCACGCGAGTCACGTATGGGATGAACCTGTTTGCCAAGAACTCCCCCTCGCATTGCAAGCTCGAAGCCTTCTTGCCTCCCTACGGCTGGGTGAGCTTCGACGTTTCCGAAACGCAAAGGCTGGTGGCCGCCATCGAGCAGGGCGTCGAGCTCGAACAGGCCCGCGAGCGGCTGGTGCGGGCCGCCAACCAGCGGCTCTACAGCGGCTTTCGCGACAATACCTGGTTGCTGTTGACCAAGGGGACCGACTACGATCTGGATCCACCGGCCGCCCAGCGCGTCGCCGTCGTGCGCACGATCCATGCCGAGGCCGACGGCGTGGCCCTGCCCGAGCCCGATCCGGCCAATCCCGACCAGCGCGAGTTCGCCTGGATGACCGTTCACAAGTTCACGCCCGACCGACCAGTGAAATACCCCTTTGACGATTGGCGGGACCTGCCCGACCAACCCAATGACATCGCCGACTAGTCCCAAGTCCTAAGAACCAAGTCCCAAGTCCCAAGAACCAATCCATGAAGCGTCTCCGCTTTCTAATGCTGGGTGGATTTCTCGGCGCCGGCAAGACCACCACGCTCGCCCGGCTGGCCCGCTACTACACCGACCGCGGCCAGCGCGTGGCGCTGGTCACCAACGACCAGGCCCAGAACCTCGTCGACACGGGCAACCTGCGGGCCCAGGGCTTTTCCGTCGAGGAAGTGGCCGGCGCCTGCTTCTGCTGCCGCTTCAACGAGCTGGTCGGCAAGGTCCAGGACCTCGCCGCCGCCGAGCGCCCCGACGTCGTCCTGGCCGAGCCGGTCGGCAGTTGCACCGACCTGGTGGCCACCGTGGTCCAGCCGCTCAAGGCGCTCTACGGCCGGCAGTTCCGGGTCGCCCCCTATGCCGTATTGTTCAAGCCCAGCCACGGCCTGCGGATTCTGCGCGACGAGCCGTCGGCCGGCTTTTCGCCCAAGGCCGCCTACATCTTCAAAAAGCAGCTCGACGAGGCCGACGCCATCGTCGTCAACCGCATCGACGAGCTTGCGCCCCCCCAGCTCGACGACCTGGTGTCGCTGATCGGCGCGCGCTATCCCTCCACGCCGCAGGACCGCATGTCGGCCCGCACCGCCCCGGGCCTGGAACAACACGTCGAGATCCTGGACCTTGATGGGAGATACGGCAA
>JBBDNX010000556.1:0-15715 GCA_040877345.1 Pirellulales bacterium | reverse complement strand
ATTTGCCCGGCTTCAAGAGCACGTTGTCGGGAATGCCGATCTTGCCCACGTCGTGCATCGGGGCCGCCATGCGAAGCCGCTCGGCCTCGCCTCGCGCCCAGCCGGCCGCCAGCGCCAGCACCTCGCTGAACAATCCGGTCCGCCGAATGTGGGCCCCGGTCTCTTCGTCGCGGTACATGGTGGCGGTCAGCAGCCGGTGGATGGTTTCCTCGTGCGCCTGGCGAACGGCAGACGTTTGCTCCTGCACCCGTCGCTGCAGGCTTTCCACGTAGCGGCGCCGGTCGAGCAGCAGTTGGCGCCGCTCCAGGCCCTGCCGGACCTGAAACAGCAGCTCTTCGCGTTCCACGGGCTTGATCAGGTAGCCGCACGCTCCCGCGGTCAGCGCGTCGATGGCCGCGCGCGCGGAGCCCAGAGCGGTGAGCATCAGAATCGGCGTATCGGGAAACGCCTGCCTCGTTCGAACCAGCAGCTCCACGCCCGATTCGCCCGGCATGTTGATGTCCGACATCACCAGATCGACGCCGCCCGACTGCAGACAATCCCAGGCGGCCCGCGCGTCACCGGCCTGGGTGCAGTGATAACCCGCGCCGACGATCCAGCGGCCGAGCAGGCCGCGGACCACCGGCTCGTCATCCACCACGAGAATGGTCGAAGTTTCGGCGGAAGCTTCGATCAGGTCGCCTGGCATGCCGCCTCCTGATCCAGCACCTCGCGGATGGTTTGCAACAGCACCTCGGGAGCAATTGGCTTCTGGACCAGCCGCAGGCCGTCGTTGGCGATGGAGTGGGCCTGACTGCTGTGGGGGTCGTAGCCGCTGCAAAAAACCACTTGCACGGCCGGCTTGACCTCCTTGATCCGCTGGTACACCTGGCGTCCGCTGAGGCGGGGCATGACGACGTCGAGCAGGGCCAAGGAGATCTTGTCGGCGTTCTGCCGGAATACACGGACCGCCTCCTCGCCGTCTTGAGCGGCGAGCGTCTGGTAACCGGCCGATTGCAGCGTTCGGACCGTGAGGTCCCGCACGATCGGCTCGTCTTCGGCTACGAGGATCGTCTCGAAGCCGCGCGCGGGCCGGCTCGCACGCTCGGGCCGCTCGATGGGCGCGTCCCGATCGACGACCGGCAAATAGACCTTGAACGTGCTGCCCAGCCCCGGCTCGCTATCAACGCGGATCACGCCACCGTGCTGCTGCACGATGCCGTAAGCCACGGCCAGCCCCAGCCCCGTGCCCTTGCCGACTTCTTTGCTCGTAAAGAAAGGTTCGAAAATATGGTCCTTGTGCTCGGGGGCAATGCCGCAGCCGGTGTCCGCGACGGTCAATGCCAGATAGCGGCCCGGGCTCATGCCGGGATACGACTCGCCGGAGTCGCCCAACACCAGGTTCTCGGTCTCGACCAGCAGCCTGCCCCCCTCCGGCATCGCATCGCGGGCATTCACGCACAAGTTCATCAGCACCTGCTGCAAGTGGCCCGGATCGGCGTGGATGGTTCCTACGTCCGTGTCCAGGACCGCCTTGACCGTGATGTTCTCGCCGATCAGCGGGCGGATCATCTTCAACAGCTCCTGGACCAGCAGGTTCGGCTGCACGTCGATGAACTGGCCTTCCTGCCTTCGCCCGAAGCCCAGGAGCTGCTTCGTGAGCACCGCCGCCCGGTCGGCCGCCTTGAGCACCTGTTCCAGGTCTTGATACGGCTGGCCCGTGGCGTCGAGGCCCTCCATGGCATAGCGGGTATAGCCCTGCACCGCTTGCAGCAGGTTGTTGAACTCGTGGGCCACGCCGCCGGCCAGCGTGCCGATGGCTTCCATCTTTTGCGCCTGGCGCAGTTGTCCGTCCCGCTTTTGCACGGCGGCTTCGGCCTCTTTGCGGTCCGTGATGTCGATCGCCATGCCGCCCAGCAGGCGCTGGCCGGAGTCGTCGCGGATCGGAAACTTGTAGGACAACCAGTGACGGACCCGCCCATCCGGCATCAAGGTTGACTCCACCAACTCGGCGGCCCGGCCAGCCGAGAGAACCGCGGCGTCGTTCTCCCGGAACTGCCGGGCCGTTTCGGCCGGCCATAGCTCCGAGTCGCTCTTGCCGAGCCAGTCGGTCCGGTTGAGCGAATGCTCAAAACGCTGGTTGGCGTAGACCAGCCGCCCCTGCTCGTCCTTGATAAAAGCGACCGCGGGGCTGTTGTCCATGAACAACTGAAAACGGGCTTCCGACTCGGCTAACCGCCGTTCGAGCGCAGCCTGTTCGAGCACGCGCTCGACCGCGGCCGGCAAGTAGTCCAGGTACTCGGCCGATTTGGAAACAAAGTCGCGCACGCCCGCCCGCAGTGCCCTGACCACCGTCCCTTCTTCGCTGAACGCCGTGACCATGATCACCGGCAGATCGTAGCCGGCCGCCTTCAACTGGGCGTACAAATCGAGCCCCGTGACCGCCCCCGGCAGGCAATAGTCGAGCACGACCAGCTTTATCTCGCCATGCTGCCGCAGGCGCTCCATTGCCTCGTCGGCAGTCGTCGCCGTGACCACGCGGTATCCCGCCCGCTCCAGGCAGCGCGACTGCAGATAAGCCACGCCCGCGTCGTCCTCCACGATCAAGACCGTGCCGCTCGCGCTGTTGGGCATGACGGGGTCCTTCAATGGTCGCTGTTCTCGCAAGGTATCTGCACGATCTGCAGCAGCAACCCCAGCCGCTTGATGGCTTCCACGAACTGATCGTATTCGACCGGCTTGGTGATATAGACGCTGCAGCCGAGTTCGTAGCAGCGCTCGACCTCGCGCGGGTCGTCGGTGGTCGTCAGCATGATGATCGGTATGCGAGCGCGGGTCGGATCGGCCTTGATCTGGGCCAGCACCTCAACCCCGTCCAAGCGCGGCATGTTGATGTCCAGCACCAGCAGCAGCGACCCGTTTGAATTGCGGCGGGCGAATTCCCCTTCCCGGCGCACGTAATCCAGGGCCGCCTGGCCGTCTTTCACGTGCACGATTTCATTGGCAATTCCGGCGCGCGACAGGTTGCGCTGCACCAGGCAGGCATGCCCCTCGTCATCTTCCGCTAACACAATGACCAACGGTCCGCTCGCCATGGATCTCCTCCCATTTCAGTTGCGAAGTGTTGTTTTGCCCGGCGGTTCCGACTGCATTCGCGCCACAAGGCCCACGAACGCCAACTGGAACAACAGGCGCAGGGTGACGAGGATCAACCCCTTCCTGAAGATGGTCAGATTCATTGCTGCACTTACCCGCGAGGCGCTCGGACACGCTGTGGAAGGAGGTTGTTGCAAAGCCGCCGCCCGAACCGGAGAGCGACTGCGATTTCCGCGCTGGCCCTCCAGCGCAAGCGTCCGCGCTGGGGGGAACGTCGGCGCGGTGCCTCCGCTGAAACCGCGCAGAAGGCTAGGTCCCGTTCCAGGACCGGTCAATCATCGCCAAAGGGTCCACAGGACTGAACAGCTCTAAAGGGATGGCGGTTTAGCCCATCGTCCGATTACAGCGGAAATGAGAGAAAGGCAGGCAGACGCTGATCGGCTTGGAAGGGTGAGAATCGGCAACACGTCTACTTTCGGCCGCTCCCTGTTCACAATTTGCCCGCAGCCCATTCCCGTCCTATCTATTGCCAGGTGCTCGGGCTGTCACGCAGGCCTGCCGTGCCAGGAGCAGCGATTATTTGAAAGCCTACCGAATCGTCCGTCCAGGGCCGATCGAGCGGAAGACACGGTTGGGCGGAATCGACCTCATTACGGACCGAAAATGAACGCTCCGGAAGCTGCGCCCGCTCTCAATATCGCTGGGCGGTCGTCTCCGGCGAGCCGGCAACTTGTGGTTTTTCGTTTGGCCGGGCAAGCCTATGGGATCCCCCTCTCCGCCGTGAAGGAAATCGTTTCCATGCCTCTGCTCTCGCGGCCACCTGGGTCGCCGTCGGTGCTGGCAGGCTTTTTCAATCTCGCCGGATCAGCAGTTGCCGTGCTCCGGTTGGATCGCTTGTTCTCCGCGCCAAATCAGGCAATCCGCCTGTACACACCGCTTCTGGTTCTGCAGAACGTCGGCCTTCCGCTCGCAATCATGGTGGAGGACGCGTGCATTCTTGGTATTGCCGAAAGCTGTATCCTGCCCGTTCCAGAGAATTCCTCGTTCAATGAGTGTGCGGTGGGCATGGCAACCGTCGAGGACTCTCACATCATTATCCTATCTCCGGACCGCCTGCTATTAAGGACCGAGCAGCAACGTCTGGCCGATTTGGCAGCCCTGCAACAAGCGCGGCTGGCCGAACTCGAGGGTGGCGCACTGTGACGTCCTCTTCCATTTCTGCAGCGGCGTTGATGAACGATCCTGCCTATCGACGGTTCAAGGATTACGTCATCGAGACGACAGGGCTCGCTTACTACTTGAATCAAGACGAGGAACTGGCGGGACGAATTGCAGGCCGGCTGGCCGTGCTGGGCCTCAATCAAGTGGGGGAGTACCTGGACCGGCTTTCGGATGGCAGGGCGGCGGAAGCGGAGTGGAGTGCTCTGATCGCGGAGCTGACGATCGGGGAGACCTTTTTTTTCCGCCATCGCGAGCAGTTTGATGCCCTGCGGGACCGAGTGCTTCCCGAACTGATTGAACACCAACAGCAGCGCCGCCGTTTGAAGATCTGGAGTGCCGGATGCGCCACAGGCGCCGAACCCTATTCGATCGCCATTCTCCTGAAAACGGAACTCGCGCATCTCCTGGCCGGATGGGATGTGACGATCGTGGGGACCGACATCAATCGCGAGTTTCTGGCCCGCGCGCAGCGAGCTGCATTCGCCGATTGGGCGTTCAGGTCCGGCAGCGAAGAAGTGAAACGCGCCTGCTTTTCGCCTGAAGGCAAGCTCTGGGCACTGAAGCCTGAATTCAAGCAAGGCGTCTCGTTTCAATACCACAATCTTGTGCAGCATCCGTTTCCCTCGCTGCTGAACAATCTCTCCGCGTTCGATTTGATCCTCTGCCGCAATGTAATGATCTACTTCCAGCGCGACATTGTCAGCCGGATCATCGAGCAGTTCCACGAATGCCTTGCCGAGGGCGGATGGTTGCTGGTTGGCCATGCCGAGTCCTGCGTCCAACTCTTCCGACCTTTCCGCACGTTGAACGTGCCGGGAGCGGTACTTTACCAGAAGCGCCAACCCGCCCCGGTTGCCGCCGAATCGCCTCGAACCGTCGGCGGCCGAAACGAGGATGGCGGCTCGATGAATCGAGTGACGCCCTCAGCCCGGACGGCCCCCACCTCGTCGCGCGGCGAGAAGCGAGGACACAACCGTCGGCCCTTCGTTTCTGTCCCGCTGAAACAGCCGACAACGTGGCCGGCAGCCGTCGCAGAGCGACTGGCCGATATCCGGACAAAAGCAGATCGTGCACAGTGGGAAGGGGCCGCGCGCAGTTGCGACGAGTTGATCGCGCTCGATGAGCTCAACCCCACAGCCCATTTCTACCAGGCTCTCGTGCTGGAACAGATGGGCCGGCACGCCGAAACCGAACGAGCGCTGCGGCGGACCATTTATTTGGACCGGCGGTTCGTGCTGGCCCACTACCACCTCGGCCTGTTGCTGCAAATGAGGCGCGATATGGCCGGGGCCCAGCGCTGCTTTCGGAATGCCATCAAGCTCTTGAATCAAATGGATGACCAGCAAGTCTTTAACGATGCCGACGGGCTGACGGTCGGCGCTCTCAAGCAATGGACTCAAACGCACCTGGAAGTCCTGTGCCACTCATAAACTCCAAGGCCCGACGCATCGACTGGGTCGAAGTGAAGCGCCGTCTGGCGATGAGCCAAGAGGCCATCGACAAAGCTTTCATTCCGGACGACCAACGCGTCCAAGCGATCTTCCATCGGCGGTCTCTGCAACTGGCACGCCGGCACAGCGCACAACGCGCCGAGGCAGGATTCCGCGCGCTGGTCATTGCGCTTGGCCAAGAGCGGTACGGTCTGGAACTGAGAGGCGTTCTCGAGGTGCTCGCGTTTGCCAATTGCACTCCCGCCCCTGGTGCTCCACTCGAGCTGCTGGGTGTGATCAATCTGCGCGGCGAAATCCGTCCAGTCGCCAGTTTGTCCCGCATCTTGGGCCTCGTTGGACCCGAATCGGCTCCGCGGTCCGGGGGCTACATCGCCATGCTGCGTGGCGGGAGCGTCGAAGTGGGACTGCGGGTCGATCAGGTCGAGAGGATCGCCTTCGTCTCGCTCGACTCATTGAGCGTACCAGGCGAAGGGGGAGCTGCATTGCCCGACCCATATGTCCGTGGGGTAACTCCGGATCGGCTCATCGTCCTCGACCTATCAGCCATTCTCTCACACCCGCTTTTTACCGGGAAGAGCGCGGCAGATAGGGCAACGGACTTTAGCGGCGAATGAATTGCAACTGTAATTCGGCACCTACACAGAACAGGGTGATATCACATGACCAACGAATTCCAGCGGTCCTTCTGGCGTGATTTGCGGGTTGGGCGAAAGCTGGCTACCATTCCCGCACTATTCATCCTGGGGATTGCCACGATCCTGCTCTATACGCTCTCCACAATGCAGGACCAGCAATCAGACTCGCTCGTCGTCGACATGGCCGGCCGCCAGCGGATGCTGAATCAGCGGCAGTTGACACAGCTCGTGCTGGCGACTCGGCAATTTGCAACTGATCAGGAACAGTCTTAATCGCTCTTGAAAGGCACAGCCGCGTAAATCACGCGCAACATGGACTACGAAGCGACCCGCCAAGTGCTGAATGACTCGCTTGAGTCGCTGCTCAACGGTGGCCCGATCAAGAACCTGCTAACCGGTGAAGTATTGCAAGTGCCTCCGGCTCCGACCTCGGAAATCCGGGACTCATTAGTAGAACAGAAGCAGGCACTGGAGGCCTTCGCGGCGAAGGGCGACGAGTTTCTGAAGCTTAAAGAGGACAACCCGCGCTTTATCGTGGTCTTGAAGGAGCTGCTGGATCTGAACTACCGGGTCGAAGTCCAATCTAATGAATCCGTAAAACTGCTGTCGGCCCACTCGCGTAGCAAGATCGCCGCGATGATGCAATGGGAGACGGTCATTGGCGTGCTCGTCGCGGTGCTGGGAAGCGTCTTTAGTTGGCTGATTGCGCGCGGCGTCATAACCCCGCTAGCAACCGTGGTGAGTGTCGCTCAAAGGATTTCCCAGGGGGACCTGCGAGTCCAGAAAGTGACGAATGTTTCTGGAGACGAAGTCGGCCAATTAGCAGCTGTCTTCAACCAGATGCTCGACACGCTGAAAGACTTGACGGGCCAGACGGTCTCGGTAACCGGAAACCTGAATGCCGCAGCGGCGGAGATTCTGGCCTCGACGCAGCAACAGGCAGCCGGCACCAAGCAGCAGGCGGCAACCGTGCAGGAGATCACGAGCACGATGGAAGAAGTCCGTCAATCCGGCTCGCAGATCTCCGAAAAAGCCCAACAGGTGGCCTCGGCCGCCGAACTGACTTCCACGACCAGCAGTTCAGGGTTGAGGGCCGTGCAGGAGACCAACGGCACCATGGAAGCCATCCGCGAGCAGGTCGAGGAGGTGGCCGAAAACATCGTCTCTCTCAGCGAGAAGACCCAAGCGGTGGGGGAGATCATTGCCACAGTCAACGATATTGCCGAGCGTTCCAATCTCTTGGCCCTGAACGCCGCGATTGAGGCGGCCGCTGCCGGCGACCAGGGGAATCGATTCTCGGTCGTGGCCAATGAGATCAAGAACCTGGCCGACCAGGCCAAAGACTCGACCGTGCAAGTCCGCAACATCCTGGGAGAGATCCAGAAGGGAATCAACAGTTCGGTGATGCTGACCGAGGAGGCGGTGAAGCGAGTGGAAGCGGGAAAACAGCAGGCCGACGTGGCCGAACAGACCATTCGCCAGATGACCGAAACCACGGTGGAAAGTGTACAGACCTTCCAGCAGATCATCGGGGCTACGAGTCAGCAGCAGATCGGCTTCGAGCAGGTGACGCAAGGAATGCAGGACATCCGCCAGGCCGCTTCACAGACGGCTGCCTCGACGTTGCAGCTCGAAAGGGCAGTTGCCAGCCTCAATGCACAGAGCCAACAACTCCGTGCGGCTGTCGGGAGATATCAACTCTAATGGACGGCAACGAGAAACTGCTGGCCGCCTTCCAGGTAGAATGCGTCGAGCACCTGGAAGGCATTCGCGCCAACCTCGCCAAACTCGAGGCGCACGGCGTTGCGAACGCTGGCTCCGAGCTGGACGAGGCCTTTCGCCGCGCTCATAGCCTCAAAGGCGCCTCTCGGATCACCGGCGCCGTTGCGGCTGAACAAGTCGCGCACCGGCTGGAGAGCCTGTTCTCACGTGTACGGGGCGGCGGTTTGCAGCTCGACAAGGAAGGCCTCTGTGTGATCCAAATGGCCTTGGATGCGATTGAAGACGACGCCGCCTGCCTGGGTAAGGACCGCACGCCTCCGGATCCAAAGCAGGTGCTGGACGAGCTCGATCGGCTGACGGGCTCCGCGCCCCTGCAGGTGAAGAGCGTCCAACCGTCCTCGGATCTCGATCTGAAGTTGCGGGCCGCCTTTGAAGAAGAGCATCATGAATATCTCAACGGCATCCGTGCGCTAGTCGACAATGTTGAGCAGCACGGTAGTCCGCCGGCAACTGTGGATCTCGAGGAAGCCTTTCGCTGCGCGCATAACTTGAAGGGAGCAGCCCGTGTCGCCAACGTTAAGGGCGTCGACGACGTGGCACATCAGTTCGAACGCCTGCTCTTGCAACTGCGCCAAGGACGCGTTTCTTTCAGCGGCGCCGTCATCGAGGCCATCCGGCGGGGCGTAGACACCATCCAGGATTGTGTTGCCGTGCCTCCGCGCATGAGTGATTCACAACTCAGCGATTCAGTCACGATTCTCGAGCAGCTCACAAGATCGGAGGCGGAGGAAGGTCCGGAGGCCGCTTCAAGTCAATCCGCAGGCGACAGGCCATCGATCGCGGCGGATGCACGGGTTGCCGCACCTGCCGACGCGCTGCTCCTGCCAGTGGAAACGGTGAGGCTCAGCGCCGAAAGCCTCGACCGCCTGCTCCAATCGACTGGTGAGTTGCTAACCGAGAGCCTCAAGCAGAATTTGGTGGTCCAAGAGCTCGGCGCGATGAGCCGCCAAGTCAATGGGCTCGAGAGCCATTGGAACGCCCTCAAGAAGACCACGTGGAGCATTCGAAGGCTCGATGCCACGCCCGAGGTGAACCGCGTCCGGCAAGGCCTGGACCTGATCGAGCATCAGCTTCACTCCCTTTCTCGGCATGTTCGGTCCGTCAGGCTGCTGCAGCAGCGCAGCGCTTGGTCTTTGCGGCTCCTGGGAGAGCAGCTTCAACGAGAAGTGCGGCGGACGCGGATGGTTCCAGTCGAATCCGCGTTCCAGGGATTCCGAAAAATGGTGCGGGACCTGGCCCGCGACGAAGGCAAACAGATCGAGTTCCGCATCAGCGGCTTTGAGGTGCAGGCCGACAGGATGGTGCTGCAGGCCATGAAAGATCCGCTGATGCACATCCTACGCAACGCCGTGACGCATGGCATCGAACGTCCTGACGAGCGCCAGGCCCACGGGAAACCGCCCGCAGGTCTCATGCTGTTGAGAATCGAATCAGTCGGCAACCGGCTGACGATGACGGTCGAGGACGATGGTCGCGGCATCGATCTGGTGAAAACCGCCGAGATTGCGGCTCGGCGGCGACTTATTTCGGAAGAAGATATGGTCACAGCCACGATCCCCGAGCTGACTCGACTGTTATTTCAGCCCGGCTTTTCCACGGCACGAGTCGTTACCGAATTGTCCGGCCGTGGCATGGGCCTTTCTGTGGTACACGAAGCCGTTGCCCGACTGCAGGGAGATGTCGAGCTGCGGCCCAGAGAAGGCTGCGGCACGAGTCTCTGGCTCAGCGTGCCCTTGGCCATGTCGACGCATCGGCTGCTCCTGGTCTCGTGCCATGGCCAAACCTTTGCCATCCCGCTCTACGGCATTGAATCGCTGCACCGCATCAAAACCAAGGACCTGGAAACGGTGGAAGGAAAACCGATGGTCACCCTGGAGGGGCAATTGACTTCGGTGGCCCTGCTGGCCCAGCTTCTGGGGATCGAGACTTCGGACGGCGGCTTGGACCCAGACGTACTGTCGCTGGTGGTCCTGCGAGCGGGGCGGAAGCGACTGGCGGTGGCAGTCGATGCCCTCTTGGCCGAACGCGACGCACTCATCAAGAAGCTCGGCGCCCCGGCGGAATCGCTCAACAAGTTCGGCGGCGGCATGCTGCTGGAAGACGGCACCGTGGCGCTGGTGCTCAATCCTGCGGAGGTGATCCAAGCCTTCCGGTCGTCCCGCCAGACACCGGGCTTCCGACTAGCCACGGCCGACGACGACCGGCAACCTCCGACGATTCTCGTGGTCGACGACTCCTTCACCACGCGAACGCTGGAGACCAGCATTCTGGAAACGCACGGATATCGTGTGCGCGTGGCCGTCGATGGGCTGGAGGCCTTGGTCCAACTCCGTTCGGAAAAAATAGACCTCGTCATTACGGATATCCAAATGCCGCGCCTGGACGGCTTTGGCCTGCTGGAGGAGATCAAGAAAGATGAACGCTTGGCGCACCTGCCGGTGATTGTCGTCAGCTCGGTGGATCACCGCGAGGACCAGCAGCGCGGCCTGAGCCTGGGAGCCGACGCCTACATCGTGAAGCGCAAATTCGATCACCAGGACCTGCTGCAGACGATCGAGCAAATCCTGTGAGCGCCTGCATGAAGAAGATTCGGGTCATGATCGTCGAGGATTCGCGCGTCGTTCGCGAATTCTTGGAATCGCTGATCGGAAGCGATCCGCGCCTGGAAGTCGTGGCCTCCGTGGGTAGCGCCGAGGCGGCCCTGCGCGCCTTGCACGACGCGTCCCCCGACGTGATCTCGATGGACATTCGGCTTCCAGGCATGAATGGCTTCGAGGCGACACAGCGGATCATGGCCGAAAGACCGACTCCCATTGTCGTCGTCTCCGCAAGCGTACAAGCAGAAGACTTGAAGGTCTCCATGAATGCCTTGCGGGCGGGGGCCTTGTCGGTGATCGAGAAGCCCGTGGGGAGAACGCATCGCGATTATGCCCCGTTGGCGGAGCGGCTGTGTACGCAGCTCGTGCTGATGAGCCAGGTGCAAGTCGTACGCCAGCGAATCAGAACCAAGTCGAGCTTTCCAGCGAGCAATGCCGCGAAGAGTGCCGAGGTCAGCCGGCGCTCTTCAGCTTGGCCTGCCGTGCCGTTTCGCATGCTTGGGCTTGTGGCTTCCACAGGCGGTCCCAGCGCCTTGCAGCAACTTCTGGGCGACCTGGGGCCGAGGTTTCCCCTGCCTGTGGTGTTGGTTCAACACATGACCACCAGTTTCATGGATGGTTTTGTATCCTGGCTCGCTGCCTCATCTTCCCTGGAAATCGGGCTTGCCAAGGACGGTGACATCCCAAAACGCGGCAGAGTCTATGTCGCTCCAGCCGACCGGCATCTGTGTGTGGACGGGACTTGCTTGCGCCTCAACGACGGCCCATCGGTCAGCGCGCAGCGGCCGTCTGGCACTGTGCTGTTTAAGTCGCTTGCCCGCAGTTTCGGTCCTCGATCGCTGGGCGTGCTGTTGACCGGCATGGGAGACGACGGCGCAGCCGGGCTGAAGGAACTCTGCAAAGCAGGGGCTCACACAATTGCCGAGGATGAATCGACGGCCGTGGTTTACGGAATGCCTGGCACGGCCGTCCGCATGGGAGCGGCCTGCGAATCGCTCCCACTCGAACAGATCGGCCCACGCCTGACGCAACTGGTCTTACAGACGGAGGAGGTCGTCCGATGACGAGCCCTTATCGCATCATGCTCGTCGAAGACTCGCGGACGCAGGCGATCAAGCTCACCGATGAGTTCGAGCGCCAGGGCTGGCAGGTGGATTGGGCGTCCACGGTGCAGTTGGCCCTGGAAAAGCTCAATCAGAACTCGCCGGACCTGATTGTTCTCGATTATTACCTGCCCGGGATTCGTGGCGATGAATTGTGCCGCCGTATCCGGATGAACATCAACACGCGAAACATCTCGATCGTAATGCTCACGATGGACGATACGCACGATGCCGAGCTGCACGGCCTGGACAGCGGCGCCGACGACTTCGTGCCCAAATCGGTCGACTCAGACATTCTGCTCGCGCGCATCCGCACGCTGCTCGGCAAGTCTAGGTTCCAGTCATCAATCCTCGGGCAGGCCGATCACCATTTTCGTCGGGCTCGGCTGCTGACGATCGACGACAGCCTAACCTATCAACAGTTCCTGGCCAGCGAGTTAGAAAAGGAAGGCTACCAGATTGAGACCGCGTTGAGCGGGCGCGACGGCTTGGATCGCATTCTCAAAGAGACGTTTGATTGTGCCCTCGTCGATCTGGTACTGCCGGACATCGACGGTATTGAGGTGTGTCGCCGAGTCAACCAGTCGCGCCAGACAACTGCTAATTCGGTGACGCTGTTGATGCTGACCGGCCGGGAGAGCAAGGAGGATTTGACTCAGGCCTTGGAAGCGGGCGCGGACGATTTCGTGGGCAAGTCGAGCGACATGGCGGTTTTGAAAGGACGCATCCGGGCTCTGCTACGGCGCAAGTTCTTCCAGGAGGAGAACCGGCGCATTGCCGAGGAGCTCAAGAACAAAGAGCTGGAAATGCTGCACGCCAGAGCCGAGAAAGAAATGGCCCAAGCCAGGGCCGTGCTCCACGAAGAACTGGAGCGCCGCGTGGTCGAACGGACGGCCCAGCTCGCCGAGGCGAATCGTAATCTGGAACAAAAAAGCCGGGAAAACGAGATGTTCGTGTACAGCGTCTCCCACGACCTGCGGTCTCCGCTCGTGAACTTGCAGGGCTTCAGCAAGGAGCTCGCTGCGGTCTGTCAGGAGATAAAGGGCATCCTGGCTGAGGATGATTTGCCTCCGGCTGCCAAGGAGCGCGGCTTGGCCTTATTGGACCGAGAATGCGCCGAGAATATCCGCTTTATCCAGACTGCTGTAAGCCGGCTGAGCAGCATCATCGACGCTCTGCTCAGGCTCTCCAGAGCTGGCCGCGTCGAGTACCAGTGCCAAACAGTGGACGTGCACCGCGTCGTCGCCAGGATCATCGATTCAATGAGTGCCACCGCAACGGAACGCTCAGCGCGGATCACGCTTTACGACTTGCCGCCGGCTTGGGGCGACCCTACGGCGATCGAGCAGGTCTTCGCAAATCTGATTGGGAACGCACTAAACTACCTGGATCCGGAGCGACCAGGTGTCATCGAGATAGGCTATGATCAATCTGTCCTTGAGAGTCACGCGCAGGCCGACTGTGAAACCTATTACGTGCGCGACAACGGTCTGGGAATTCGTGAAGAGTACCAATCCAAGATGTTCCAGGCCTTCAAGCGCCTCCATCCAGAAATGGCTAAAGGCGAGGGCATGGGATTGGCGATTGTTCGCCGTGTCGTCGAACGGCACAGCGGGAAGATCTGGGTCGAGTCGACGGTTGGAGTCGGATCAACGTTTTACGTGGTCCTCCCCTCAGGCCATGGCCGGCCGCTCGCTTTCGAGGAATAGCCCCTGAAGGCTGAACTTCAGCCGATCCAGGGGCGCGCGTCCTCACTTCGACGCTTCGGCGCGGCTATCCCTTGTCGGGTTGCTCCCCAGCAGAGCCCGACTCCGTTTCACCGGGCATCGATCAGCCTAAGGCGCTGCCAAGGCCGACTCAGCGGAAATCATCCCGTATATTGGGGAGTTATACGTGGCGGAACCGACCTGGCGACCGAATGGGCGGCACTGGGCTCGAACCAATGACCTCTACCGTGTGAGTCCCGTCCGGGCACCAGCAAAATCGCCTAAAAGTCCCGACTAAGTCGCACGTTACCGCAAACGGCCGCCTCTTGCGGGCCATCGCAAGCGGTACAAGAACTCTCCGGGAATCGCGTTACTTCCGGGTGGCAAACGGTACGGCCGGTACACCGAGCGAGCGCCAGCAAGGCGGATAGCGGTCGTGCGTTCGGGCGACACCCCCACGCCAAAAGTCCATCGGGCGGAGCTGTCGGCCGGGCTTTCTTCGGCCTGGCGTCGCCGGTGTGGCGGCGTTCGATGCCCAAAACCCGCCTGGAATCGGTTGTTAAGTCGCGCTTGCCAGGCGTAGACTTGGGGTATGGAATCCAACGACCACGCAATTGAGCACGTCATCGCCGGCAAGGTGAAGGACCTCGACGCCCCCGCGAAAGCGTGGGTCGTGCGCCTCTTCGGTCGCACGCTTGAGGCTGACGACGAGGTGACGGTCATGGTCACTCCAGGCAGAAAGCCTCCGTCGCCCCAGGCTCGCCAGGCCGCCATGCAGCGGATTAGGGAGCTCCTCGATAAGACCGCGCAGCGGATGAAAGATGTGCCCGAGGGTGAGTTCGAGGCGGCCGTGGACAAGGCAATGGCCCACGTCCGTCCGCGCCCAAATTGATGCGCGTCGTGCTCGACACCAACGTGTTGGTGCGTGCAACGAAGAACGCGACCGGTCCCGCCCGCAAGGTTCTGGAGCGGCTGCAGCCACCGGCGTTCAATCCCAGCGCAAGCCCGGCAATGAAGTCTTCTGCGCGCGCAACCAGTTCAACACTTCCTTGACAGTGCTTGGGGGTGCGCTTCCAGCGATTTCACGGAGCTCATCTACGTTCACCCACTGCCCCCAGTTAGCTTTCAGCACGGACGGCTTTGAGAGCCCCGTCCTTACTCGGCCCTTCGGATGCCACGGCAAGAGAAAATGGCCCGATGGCAACGGCCTCTCGATGGCCGACGAAATGGCGAGCACCGCGACTCGACCACCAGGGCGGATGTCTTCCGTTGGACTGATAATCAATACTGGACGGCGCTTCGGGTTTTGTTCTTGTGGGTCAAACAGTTCAACCCGGACGATTTGGCCCTGCTGAAACGGCACGCCAGCGACTCCACCGGAGGGCCTTACCAGTCCTCGTCCAGCCACTCTGCGGGCGTGGGGAACCTTTCGATCAACTCGGCCAGTTCTTCATGGGTCAGCGACAGCCGCCGCACTTCTTCCCACTCGGCGGCCTCGTCGTCAATCTCGACTCTGAAGCTGTAGCTCGTCGCTGTTGAGCTCTCCGTGAGCTCGCTAACCTTGGTGGCGACTGAAAGTTCAAGCGCCATTGTCTTCTCCCTTGCTTTCGTTCCGCTTCACCTTGGACTGCAGCGCGGTGATGATGGCGGGCATCATCTCGTCGGAGACAGCAACGCGCGCGACGCAAATGGCGGGGATCGATCCAAGGCCCTCCAGGACTTGCCGCTTTTCCTCGATTGTTTTTTCGAGAAGTATCGGCGGCTGGATCTGAAAAAATGAAATAAGAACCTCGTGCTGCCCCCTCTGCACAACCATGTGGTTTGCATATGGGGCTGGGCTTTCTGGCACCCGGTGGTCGATGGGGATTTGTAGCGACTCGGCTTTGTCTTCCGTCATTTCCCTTTCCGTCCTCCGCATTCGATTACCCTGCTTCAAGGATACCCTGCGGCGCGGCAGTTTTCCAACGGCGGTCCTGAGCCCGCGGCCCGATGCAGATAACCCGCTGGCGTCCGTCGTGCTGCGTCTTGTGCAATTCCAGCCGGTAGGTCCAGACCTTGCCGGAGCGGTCCACTCGGCTAGCTTTACAACCAGTGGGCGGCACAGGGCTCGAACCTGTGACCTCTACCGTGTGAGGATAGCGCTCT
>JBBDNX010000555.1:0-15717 GCA_040877345.1 Pirellulales bacterium | reverse complement strand
GGTGAAGCTGACGTCCGACAATCAGTAGTGGAGCGGCTGCGCCATCAGGAGCAATTGGTTCGCAGCATGGAATGTGTTTATGAGGTAACTTTTCGGGCGACGCCCGCGGCTATGGTGCCTCTGATCGAAGAGCTTTGTCGCATGCCTGGCTCGCGCCCCGCCGCAGCTTTTATAAGCACAGGCGACCAGGCCCATCGAGCGTATAGGGCCCATTGGTGGAGGAAGGGAATCAAGGAACGCCGTGAGGAGGAGCGCCCGGCGATGCAGGGAAGGGCATTTTCCCCTACCGAGATTGAGGTCTTTGACGGGCAGGCGGTGAAGACATTAGCTAATACGGGAAATGAAGTGGTCGGCTTTATCGGCAATGCCGAAACCGCAGCGTGGTATCAGTCGAACACGATCCAGCCATTTTCACTGCTCTACGAGTTCCAGCGGGGCCCATATTCCGAATTGATCGCCAAGTCACCAAAGTTTTCCAGCCGAAGAGTTATGCGGCAAGGGGTCGGTTGCCTCGAAGTGTCTTTTACGAATCCGAATTGGAAAGAGAATTCCTTCGTACTATTGTTCGACGCGCAATGGCGGCTTCTCGAGCGCCAATACAAGTCCGTCTATTCGGGAAGCGACACACCGCGTATCGGCGAGATCCATTATTTCTCGGATTACAAGGATTTCCATGATTTTAGTGGCGAGAGAATCTGGTTTCCCAGAAGGGCGACCTACCGCTACTATCTCGGCAAGACAAACGATGGGAGGCTGGTAGAGTACGACTCGCGGGTCATTCACATTCGGGACATAAAGTTCAACGCGGAGATATCAGACGACAAGTTCACGTTAGAGTTTCCACCAACGACGCGAGTGTTCGACCAGCTTCAGAATCTGGGGCCGCTTGCCAAACCAACGGCTTCCGGGCCGCCCGTTGCGGCTAATGATCCATTGCGGCTTTTACTTTCTGTTCTTGCCACCTTGCTGCTTGGTGTTCTCGTTGTAGTGATTCTCTCTAGAAAGGCTCGTGCGGCGAAAGCTTCGCACCGTACAGAGACGTAGCGTACTCCGCTACCGCCACGGAGGCGCCGTCGAAACACTGGGGCAGTAGCCGCACAGGAGTCCAGTGGCGGCCGTTGCCGCGGCAGGTGATCCCGGACAGGTAACAACTGCGGACGCCGTCGTGCGCGTTGATCCCGTCGAGCTGAAAACCCTGCACGATCAGGTCCACGACCGCCACGTCGTGCATGTGATACAAGGTGATCCCGGTCTGCATGCCCGCGTGCGTGGCTGGTTTCGAAGCGCCCTTTGACAGACCCCAGACAGCGACTGCCCTTTCGAAAACGTCTGCCCGTCTGCTGTGTTTTAGTCGGGCACACCGAGCCGAACCGCCCAGCTCGCAAACCATGACCCGCCGACGGCACCTTCAAAGTATCTCTCAAAGCGCTCCACGAGTCAACGGCGATGAATTGGGGTCTTTGAGCTGAGCTTCCTTGCCAGCCTCTTTGGGGGGTCGGCCTGCACGTCGACCAAGAGGAAGCAGAAGGAAGAACTAACGCTTGACGAGGTCGGCCCTGATGCGTTCCAAGAACTTGATTCGTTCCTTCAACTCGGGATTGTCAGGCAAATAGGCTCCATCTTCAATACAGCAAGGGCTGGCTGTCGTCTCGATCTCTAACCTCAGAACAACGCGATCTACATGGGCTCGCCTTTCCACAATGCGACTTATGTCCACGTCTACAACGCTGTCCTTCGGTAAAGTCCAAAAGCGCCCAACGGCATGGAACGTTGCGAATCCCGGCTCAACGACGATTTTCCGGACCTGGGTTGCAGGCAGCACAAAAATGCCAAACGCCAATACCAACGCCAACGCGAGCAACGGCAGCGTCCTAAGCGGAATGACAAACAGCCAGAGGCACCACTTTAGGAACAACGACGCAGTCGGTATCGGCGGCCGCATTTCACGCCGCTCGAACAACCATCCATACAAGCAACAGGTGGACACAACGGTAAAAATGCCCACTGAAGGAAGTACCGAGGCGCGCATCGATCGCAGGTAGTAGACGGTCGTACCATCGTTCAACGCCTCAATACGCGGCGTTTCTTCTTCCGGGATAAAGAAACAGAGGCAGCCGAGGACAAACGCCGTGCAGCCGAATGAGAACAAGGCTCCAAGCAGCTTATGAGGCGTGAAGCGAATTTGCATAGCGCACCCACTCCGCAACCAATCATAAGCGTGCGAAGGCCACGATTGCAAGAATCCTCAGCCATCCCAGCCATGTGGCTCCTGGACTCGACGTTAGACTGATGGCATGAAGATCCTTCCATTATGGCGGCATATCGAGACTGGGGCCATCGAAAAGGCATGGAAGACGGGGTGGTAATCCCCGAACTCTGGCGAGTCCGGCTACCGCGCTGCGCAGCTATGCCGACGAACCCAGCCCGCCAGTCGCTTCGAATAGCAAAAGCGCCTGGCGGACGGCGCCTACGTCGTGCACGCGGATCACCTGCACGCCCTGCAAGGCGAGCGAAATGGCGACGCCGATGGTACCGGCGGTCCGGTCGGCAGCCTGGTCGCCGATCACCTTGGCGATGAAACCCTTGCGGGAATGGCCGACGACCAGCGGGCAACCCAGCGCGTGAAAGCGGTGGCTGTTGGCCAGCAGCTCCAGGTTGTGCTGGTGCGTCTTGCCGAAGCCAATGCCCGGATCGAGCGCTAAGCGGGTCGCATCCAAGCCGGCCGACATGAGCGCGTCGCGCCGGGCGCGCAGATAGGCGCGGACCTCGGCCACGACGTCGCCGTAGGTGGGATTGTCCTGCATGGTCTGCGGCGTGCCCCGCATGTGCATGGCGCACACGCCGGCGCCCGTCTCCAGGGCCACCTCCACCATCCGCGGATCGGCCAGCGCGGTCACGTCGTTGATCACCTCGGCCCCGGCGGCGACCGCCTCGCGGGCCACCTCGGGCTTGGAAGTGTCGATCGATATCGGCAGCCGGGTCTGCTCGGCCAGGGCCTGCACCACGCCGATCACCCGCCGCAGTTCCTCGGCCGCCTCGACCGGCTGCGAATAGGGACGCGTGCTCTCGCCACCCACGTCGATCAGGTCGGCCCCCTCGGCCGCCAATCGCAGGCCATGCTCGATGGCGGCCTGGCCGGCAAGGAAGCGGCCGCCGTCGGAAAAGCTGTCGGGCGTGACGTTGAGAATGCCCATCAATAGCGGGCGGGCAGGCAGCTCGATCCCGCGGGAGCGCAACTGCCAGCGGCCGGCGCGGCCGGGAAAACGCTCGGCAACGGGCGGCCGGTCGGAGGAAGTCATACCCGAGAGCTTACCACGGCGCTTCCATCAGCGACACGATCTGCTCGGCCACCCGCTGGATCGCCTCCTGCTGGGCGGTGGCGACCGACTGGCCCACCTCGGGAATCAGGCTGGCCGTTTGCTCCACCACGACCAAGGGGGCCGGCAACGGGATCGCCTCGGTGTCGTGAATCACTCCGCCCTGGCGGTCGATCCAGGTCACCTCGACCAGGAAATGGACCTGGATCTCGCGCGCCTCGTCGGTGCCCGTCTCGATCATCACCTGCTTGCGCTCGCCCACGATCCGCCCGGAGAGCACGCTGTCGGCATTGGGGGTGCTGACCACCTGGTAGGGCGTCTTGAGCTGGATCTCCTTCATCACCGCTTCGGTCAGCCGTTCGCCCAGGTTGCGGCGAAAGCTGTTCGACTCGAACATCGGAACGTAAACCGTCTGGATGTCGGCCGGGTACATCGATCGCGCGCCCACCTGGTAACCGGCGCAGCCCCCTGCGAACAACAACCAGCAGGCGGCCAGCAGGTAGCCGGCACCCGCACCCGGGGCGTGCCGACTACTATCAGCGACGGCACACGGAGTGTGCCTGCTACTATGCGGACGCCGACCAGGCATCGTTCTGACCTCTGCTAACCACTAACCACTGACCACTAACCACTAACCACTAACCACTACAACTTCCGGCTCTCGGGGAACAAGTTGGCCAGCCAGCGGAAATGGTTGGGCGGCTCGGGGGGCAAGTGCTCGGTTTCCTGCATGCGTTGCTGCGCTATCTCGGCAAACGGAGTGTCGGGATAATCCTTGATTACGGCCGCATAGTAAAAGCGGGCGGCCCGGTGGTATTTGCCCTTGTGGTAGTACTCGGCCAGTTGCCAGTCGCGCTGGGCCTTTTCGAAGCGCACGGCCCGCCGCGCCTCGAGCAGCCGCTCCCGTTCGCCGACCAGCTCGGTGGGGAACTGCGCCAGCGCCTGCTCAATCAGTTGTTCGGCTTCCTGGATCGGCTTGCCGTCGTACTCGGTCCCCTGGTACGAACGCAGCTTGCTGCGGATGCACAGCACGTGCGCCTCGGGCTGGTGCTCGCTCTGCGGATAGTTCTTGCGCAACAGGTCGTAGTGGTAGCCGGCATCTTCCCAGCGCCCGCGGGCAAAGTACGAATTGGCCACCGCCATCGTGGCGTCGTCGGCCAGCGGCCCGGTCGGATCGTTGAGCGTAATGCTCTTGTAGACCGCCGCGGCATTGCCCCTGGCATCGAAGTGGGGCCGCGTCTTGTCGGTGAAGTTGGGCACCAGCGCCGACTTGGATTGCGCCAGCTCGTCCCAGTAGCGGCCGATGGCGAACTGCCGGCTGACCGCCTTGTCCAGGTGGCGCGAGTTCTCGTATTTCTTCAGCAGGTTGCCATACGCGTCGCTGGCCTTCGGGTACCGGTCGGAAAAGAAATAGCACTCGCCCAGCATGAACAGCGCGTCTTCCTCCAGGAGCGAGTCGGGCCAGCGGGCCGCCGCCTTCTTGAATCTCCGGGCCGCTTCGTCGTACTTCGACTGCCGGAACAGCGTCTGGCCTTCTTCATACACCTGGTGGGCATAGGCCTCGTCGGGCCCCAGGCCGACCGCCTTCTTGACGCCGGCCGCCACGTTCTTGGGCTTGAGCATCTCGACGGTCGACTGCCAGGCCGATCCGGCCGGCTCCCCTTCCAGCTCCATGATCGAGGCGCCCACGTCGGACGTTTCCTCGTAGGACGACCGCACGACGCCCTGGTCGGCCTGCGGTTGCTGTTGCTGCACGTCGGCCGTGCGGCCCCGAAACGGATCCTCGCGCTGCCATGGAGACCGGCAACCGGCCGAGAGCAGGGCGGCCAGCCCGCAAACCCAAATCCGCTTTGCCACCGCAGCTCGCATGCCTTGGGTGTCCCGTCCGCCGCCGTGCGCCAAATTTGCCGATCTCTCAGCCTGACAAGATGCCCAGGTACTGGTGCATGCGCGGCTTCTTGCCCAGCAACTGGGCCAGGTAGCGGTTCATCACCCCGCGCAGCTCTCCGCCGCCGGCGGCTTCCATTCGCCGCCACCCATCCGCGGCCGGATCGGCGAACCGCTCGAGAATCCGCAACGTGCCGGCCTGCATCGATACCACCTGTTTCTTGCCCGGCCTGCAACGCGCACACAGCACGCCGCCGGCAGTTAGTCCAAATGCCACTCGCCCGTGTCCCAAAAGGTCCGTACTTCCGCATTCGACACACGTGGCGAGCGCCGGCAGATGCCCCAGCAGCCGCAAGGCGGTCAGCTCGAAGCGGAGCACCACCGAGGCCACCGCCGTGCCGCCACCGGCCAGGTCGGCCAGCGCCTCGCAGGCCGCGTCGAACAGCTCCGGATGCGGGTCCGACTCGTCGGTCAGTTCGTTCAACAATTCGGCGACGTAGTAGCCGGCATAAAGACTTGAAAGGTCGCGGCCCGCCGCCCGGAATCTCCGTTCCAGCTTGGCTTCGGTCACCAGGTCGAGCGCCTCGGACGATTTGCGGAGCAACACTATCCGACAGACCGCCAGAAGGTCAAGGGCAGACTCGAAGGGTCCCTTGAGCCGCCTGGCCCCCTTCGCGAGAGCGCGCACCTTGCCCAGTTCGCGAGTGAACAACGTGACGATGCTGCTCGTCTCGCTGAAGTCGATCGCCCGCAGCACCAGCGCGGTGGCTTTTTCGGCGGCCATCGGCTCGACCGGCTAGCCGGCCTCCTCGTCGAACGGCTTTTCCCAGCGGGGCTCCAGGCCAAAGCGGGCCAGGCACTGCCGCTCGCGCTGGCGCATGCGGGCCCGCGAGTCGGGATCGAGGTCGTCGTAGCCCACCAGGTGCAGTGCGCCGTGAACCACGTACAAGAGCAGCTCGTCGGCGGGCGACCAACCCAAGCGGGCCGCGCCGGCGGCCGCGGGTTAGGTGGTGCCCACGATCTGCCCCTCCAGGTAGCCGTCGCGGCGCTCCAGGAGAAAGCTAAGCACGTCGGTCGGCTCATCATGGGACAGGAAGCGGCGGTTGAGCTCGTGGATCGCTTCATCGCCGACCAGGGCCACGCTGATAATGCCCGAGGAAACCCGTTCGTCCTGCAGCACTCCCTCGATCGCCGCCCGCAAGCGCTCCAGATCGAACGGCCCTTCGGCGTGCTCGACGGAGAACTCGATTTCCAGCATAGGGTTCCGTGCCATTCGTTGAGGAACGCCGGGCGTCCCGCGGCACTGCTTGACGGCTGCGACACGCCGCCTTCGTCAAGCAGTGGCACCGGCGCACGTGGTCGGTCGCGGTCAGGCGGTGCGCTGATCGGGATACTTGACGCGGCCGTGGTAGACGGCCGTCAGCGACTTGATCAGGCTGTCCTCGACGGTCCGCAGTTGCTTGAGCGTCAGCCCGCACTCGTCGAACTGGCCGTCCAGCAGCTTCTTCATGGCGATGTCTTCGACCAGGTTCTCGATCCGCGCCGGCGTCGGCTCGACCAGCACCCGGCTGGCGCTCTCCACGGCGTCGGCCATCATCAGCACGGCCGCCTCGATCGTCTGTGGCTTGGGACCCGGATAGCGGAATGCGCTTTCCTCGACGTTGCCGCCATTGGGGTTGGTCTCGGACTGCTCGCTGGCCCGCCGGTAGAAGTACTCCACCAGCGTCGTGCCGTGGTGCTGCTCGATAAAGTCGATGATCGGCTCGGGCAGGTGGTGCTGCCGGGCCAGATCGGCGCCGTCCTTGATGTGCGCGATGATGATCAGGGTGCTCATGGCCGGCACCAGCGCATCGTGCCGGCTGGCCTCGCTGCCCCGGTTCTCCACGAAATAGTCGGGCTTGAGCATCTTGCCGATGTCGTGGAAGTAAGCCCCCACCCGCACCAGCAGGCCGCCGGCGGCGATGCTCTCGGCGGCTGCTTCGGCGATCGAGGCCACGTTGATCGAGTGGTTGTACGTGCCGGGGGCCCGCCGCACCAGCTCCTGGAGCAGCGGATGCGCGACGTCGCCCAGTTCCAACAGGCTGATCTCCGTCAACACGCCGAACAAGCCTTCGATGAACGGCAGCAGCCCCGTGATCAGGAACCCGGCCAGCAGCGTCCAGACCGCGTTGTAGACCGCGGGCGTCACCAGCGCGCTGGCCGGCTGGCTGTCGAGCAGGCCTACCCCCAGCGTCAACAAGGGAGCGGCCAGGGCGGCGTAGAAGCAGACCTTGATCAACTTCCGCCGGCTGCGGATGCTGCCCAACTGCACCACCGCCGACGTGACCACGCCCATCACCACGATCGTCTCGGCCACGCTGTGGGCGTTGGCCACCGCCAAGAACACCGACAGGGCCAGCGAAAGCACCAAGGCCATTTCGCGGCCGTAGGCGATGCCGAACGTCATTGCGAACAGCAGCATCGGGATCACTTCGGCCCGCCACGGATCGGCGCCCGTCCAGCGGGCCAACAACACGGTGACCACCGAGACGGCCAGGGCCGTGGTAAACCGCCGCAGGTCGCGGATCAACCGAGGCTCGCGGTGGTAGATGTAGTAGCCGACCAGGCCGTACAGCGCCAGCACCAGCGCGAACACGGCCAGCGATCGTTCCAGCTTGCGCTCCAGCGGCAGCTTCTGGATGTAGGCCTGGTGCTCCGCCCGCAAGAGTTCCAGCGAGTCGCGCCCCAGCTTCTGGCCCCCTTTGACCAGCATCTGTCCCGGCTCGTACAGCAGGTGCTTGCCGGTCTCGACGCCGATGGCGCGGGGATCAGGAATCTTGAAGGGCACCCGGGCGACAACGTCGCGCGGAGGGACGTAGTCGATGCGAAAACGGAAGCCGGGATGCCATGGCTGCATGACCAACCACATCGCGGCGATGCCGACCAGGCACAGCACGCTCCGCCAGGCGACGTGCCGCCGCCGCAACTGCTCCCAGATCCGAGCCAGGCCGCGAGGAGCCCGCTCCAAAGGAGCGACCCTGCCCGACCGGGGTCGTTTTCGGCCGTTGGCTGTCATCCTTTCGACCGCCGTTTGCCCGGGTCTTCGTCGTAAGCGCGGACAATCTCCCTGACCAGCCGGTGGCGCACGATATCGGCGTTGGTGAGCCGCACCTGCGTCAATCCCTCGATGTCCCGCAGCCGCCGCATCGCGTCGACCAGCCCGCTCGTCGTGTGGGTGGGCAGGTCCACCTGCGTCGTGTCGCCGGAGACCACGATCTTCGACCCCCGGCCCATGCGGGTCAGGAACATCTTCATCTGCGCAACGGTCGTGTTCTGGGCCTCGTCGAGGATGATGAAGGCCTCGTTGAGCGTGCGTCCGCGCATGTAGGCCAGCGGAATCACCTCGATCAGGTCCTGCTCGGTGTACCGCTTGATCTGGTCGTAATCCATCATTTCCCGCAGGGCGTCCAACAGCGGCCGCAGATAGGGATTGATCTTGGCCTGCAAGTCGCCAGGCAGGTATCCGAGGCTTTCGCCGGCCTCGACCGCCGGACGGACCAGGACGATCTTGCGGATCCGCTCCTGCTTGAGTGCCGCCACGGCCATGGCCACCGCCAGGTACGTCTTGCCCGTGCCGGCCGGCCCGATGCAGAACACGAGGTCGTGGTCGAGGATGGCCTGGATATAGCGGCTTTGGCCGCCGCTACGGGGCTGGATTTTGCGATTGGCGTTGAGGACCTCGATGACCGGCGCCTCAGGGCCGACTTCGGCGCCCGTCGCGCCAGCCAGCACCCGGGCGACTTCGTCCGGGGCCAGGCTTCCCTGGCGGTGTACGAGGGTCTGAAGCTGTCCGAGCACGTCCGTGGCCTTGGCCACGGCCGCCTCGTCCCCTTCGATGCGGATCTGGTCGTCGCGCGCCGAGATTTTGACACTGAGCGTGTCCCGGATCTGCCTCAAGTGCTGATCTCGCGCTCCAAAAAGCGACACGAGCGCCTTGGAGTCGACTACCGCTATGCTTGCTTCGGTCATCAAGATCAGCGTCGGCGACGCGCCCGCGGCACGATCGCCAGCCAGGGTTCTCCTAAATGCTTACCAGTTATAACCCAAGCCTGGCCATCGAAGCCAGCGCACCCGACGCGAATGACACAAGTCCTTGTGAAATAGCCGTTTAGTACCCAGCAATCGCCTGCGGCCGAAGCATCCCTACCTTTGGCCCCATAGCCAAATTATAGGTTACCACACCCGCGAGTGAATCGCCCCTACAGTCCGACCAATCCGCTCGTCCAGCAAAGGTACGCCGCCGGGGCGCCCAGCAGGATCGAGTCGAGCACATCTAACACGCCCCCGAAGCCAGGCATCCAGGCGCTCGAATCTTTGCGGCCCAGGTCGCGCTTTAGCAGCGACTCGGCCAGATCGCCCACGATGCCCACGGCCCCCACGATCACCCCGAACAGCAACCAACCCCAAGCTGGGCTCGGTCTGCTGGCTGAGAGCCCCATGGCCGGGGCCAAGAGGCCAAATGCCAGCCAGGCCCCCAGGCAGCCAAAGGCCAGCCCGCCGGCCACGCCTTCGATCGTCTTGCCGGGACTTAGCTTGGGGGCCAGCTTGTGCCGGCCGATCAGCCGCCCCACGGTATAAGCGCCCGTATCGCACATCTTGACCACGATCACCAACGACAACAGCGCCAACAGGCCGCGGGCGCTCGTGCCCAAAAACCTCAACTGGACGACAAAGCTGAGCAAAAGGCCAACGTAGACCAGCGAAAACACGGCCGAAGCCAGTCGCCGGGTTACCCCTCCCGCGCCGCTGTAACGCCGCATCTCGCCGAGGAAGGCCAGCACCACGCCGATGGCCAGCGCCGCAGCCGGCCAAGCCAACCCGTCCAGACCGCCGGGCACCGCGGCGTTCGACTGGCCGGCCCAATTGGCAGCCACGATCAACTGGTTGCCGGCATAGACCACCCACGGGATGGGCTTTGAGTCGCTGTTGGCCAACATCCAGATCATTTCGCCGCTGGCCAGCCAGGCAGCGGCGGCCGCCAGCGGCCATAGCCAGGCTCCGGTGGGGCCGACCGTGTGGTCGAGCCAGCACAACGCCGCCAGCAGGGCGACCAGCGTGGTTCCCAGCAGTAGTCGCCAGCGGAGCATTACTCGTTGAGTCCGCCGAAGCGCCGGTCGCGGGCCGCAAAGTCACGGATCGCGGCGTGCAGGTCGGATTCGCGAAATTCCGGCCAGCAGTGCTCTGTCACCCACAGCTCGGCGTAACTGATCTGCCACAACAGGAAGTTGCTGATCCGCATTTCGCCGGCGGTGCGGATTAAGAGGTCGGGATCGGGCATTCCGGCCGTATATAAGTTGTCGCGGATGGTTTGCTCGCTGATTTCGGCCGGCTCGATCAGCCCGGCGCGCACCTGCTCGGCGATCGATCGCACGGCGTCGGCCATTTCGAGGCGTGCTCCGTAGTTGATGGCCAGGCACAGTCTCAACCCGGTGTTGCTGCTGCTCATCTGGATGGTCTTGTCCATCTCGCCCAGCACGTTGTCGGGAATCCCCTCGCGGCGGCCGATGACGTTCAGCCGCACGTTTTCCCTGGCCAGCGTGGTCCGCTCCTCGACCAGGTACTGCTCCAGGAGGTGCATCAGGAATTCGAGCTCGTGCCGCGGGCGCTTCCAATTCTCGCTGGACAGACAGTACAGCGTGAGCTGCCCGATGCCCAGCCGCGCGCACTCTTCGGTCGAAGAGCGGACGCTCGCCACGCCGCGGCGGTGCCCTTCGATCCGTGGCAAACCCTGCCGCTGGGCCCAGCGGCCGTTGCCATCCATGATAATGGCAATGTGACGCGGGCGCTTCTCCTGCGGCACGTCCGACAGGTCGCTGGTCATGCTTTGCCGGTAAAGATGGTCTGGTCCCGGTCTGGTCCGACGGAAACGATCTGGACTTCGCGGCCGATCACCTCGCTGATGCGATCCAGGTAAGCGCGGGCCTCGGCGGGCAAGCCGGCCACCGTCCGCACGTCGCTGATCTCCCGCTTCCAGCCGGGCAGCGTCTCGTACACCGGGCGGGCGCGCCGCAGGTCGTCGACGTGGCTGGGGAAGACCGTCACACGCCGGCCGTCCAGCTCGTAGGCGGTGCAGATCTTGATCTCGTCCAGCTCGCTCAGCACGTCCAGCAGCATGATCGCCAGGGAGTCGACCCCGCCCAGCCGGGCGGTATAGCGGACCGCCACGGCGTCGAACCAGCCGCATCGCCTGGGCCGCAGCGTGACCGTGCCGTATTCGCGGCCTCGGTCGCGCAGGTGCTGCCCCGTGGCGTTGTCCTGTTCGGTGGGGAAGGGCCCTCCACCGACCCGGGTGCTGTAGGCCTTGACCACGCCGATGATCTTGTCCAAGTACCGCCCCGGAACGCCTGCCCCGGCCGGGATGCCGACACCCGAACTGTTGCTGCTGGTCACATAGGGAAACGTGCCGTGATCGACGTCGAGCAGCGACCCCTGCGCGCCTTCGAAGAGCACGCGGCGGCCCCCTTCCAGGGCGTCGAGCAAATAGGTGGTCGTGTCGGCCACGTGGGGTCTCAGTCGCTCGGCATAGGCCTGGTACTCGGCCAGCACCCGGCAGGCTTCCAGCCGCTCGAAGGGGGCGCCGCCGGCCAGGGCGGCGATCAGCACGTTTTTGTCGGCCACGACCCGCTCGATGCGGCTGCCGAAGCTTTCGCGGTACATATCGCCCAGGCGGATGGCGTCGCTGCGTCCCACCTTGTCGCGGTAGCAGGGTCCAATGCCGCGCATCGTCGTGCCGATCGCTTCGCCGTTGGGGGCCCGCCCCTCGACCAGGCGGTCTTCGGCGAGGTGCCAGGGAAAGATCACGTGGGCCCGGTCGCTGATCATCAGGTTGCGGCCCACCTGGACACCGCGGGCCACCAGGCCGTCGATCTCGGCCAGGATGCTGGGCGGGTTGAGGACCACGCCGCCCGTGATCACGCACTGCACCTCGGGGCGCAGGATGCCGCTTGGAATCAACGAGAGCTTATACGTCTGGCCGCCGGTGACGACCGTGTGGCCGGCGTTGGCGCCCCCCTGGTAGCGGACGACGACGTCGTGCCCCTCGGTCAAGAGGTCGACGATCTTGCCTTTGGCTTCGTCGCCCCATTGCAAACCGATGACACACGTACCAGGCACGTACCGCTCCTGATCCAGCTCACAACATTCCAAACTAATCAGTCTAAGACGGCCCACACAAGGGTCAAGCCAAAATGAGAACGTGCGTGAAGCCACGGTCGCCGCCTTGGCCGCCCATGGGGGCGGCCACTCAACCTCGTGGAAACTGCCGGCAGAACTCATAAAGGGCCATGGCGGCCGCCGTCGCCACGTTGTAGCTGGCCGGCCGGCCGTAGACGGGAACCTCCACGGCCTGGTCGACCAGGTCCAGCACCTGCTCGTCGAGACCTTGGCGCTCGTTGCCCAGCACCAGCGCCGTCCTGCGGGCGAACGCGAAGTCGAACAGGCTATGCGACCCGGTCGTTTGCTCCAAGGCCACCAGTTGGTAACCCTGGGCCTTGAGTTCCTTGAGCGGCCCAGGCAGCGTGCGGTGGACGCGAATCTCCACGGCCGGATCGCCGTCGCCGTCGTCGTCCACGCCGTCGCGGGCGATCTTGTCGATAATGCGTGCCGTGCCGCAGCAGATCACTTGCCTCACCCCAATGCAGCCGGCGGTCCGCACGATCCGCGACAGGTTCACGTTGCTGCGCATCGGCGCGCAGGCAACGATGAGTTCCCTGGGCCTTTCGAGCGGCGCGGGCGGTTTCTGCCGCTGCTGGACGAATCGGGGCATGGGCAACGGGGTCTCGCCCGCGAAGGTGCGGAGCGCTGCGGCCATCCCAGCACCAGGGGGGACGAAGTGCTTTCCGCCGTCACCACGACCGATGAGCGACTTCCTGGCCGACGATCTCCAGGTTGTCCTGGTAATAGGCGATGGCTTCGGTCGGGTTCAGGTTAAAGATCGCACGGCCGTCGGTCCGCCAGCGGCCCCGTTCGACGCGGAACACGGCCGTGGCCGCCCGCAGATTGCCCACGGCTTCCACGTCTTCCATCAGGCCGCCTTCGATCGCCTCGAAACCGATGGTCACGGCCACCAAGGCGCACAACTCGCCGCTGTGCCGATCGCGGGCATAGGCTACGTCGTCGTCGAACTCGCAGGCGGTCCACCGCAATCCGCGGGGCTTGCCGCTCGTGGAGGCCAACTGCACGAACTTGGCTTCGAGCCGCTCGCGCTGCTGGTGGAACTCTTTGCGGGCCCGTTCGTATTGCGCCGAACGCCGGGCCCCTCGCATCGGCCGCCAAGCGAGGCAAACCACGATGGCCAAGGCGACCATCGTACCGGCAACGATCCAAATCCATTCCGGCATGATCTCGACTCCGATCGACGTGTCCGATGGCGCAGTCCAACTAAGATTGTAAGGCCCCGGCCGCTCGTCTGGCAAGCAACTTGCGCCATTGCGGAAAAACCACGCCCTGTCCCGGCAGTCCGGCCAGGTGTAGATTTGGCCGTATGCCGATTCTGGGAGCCCACATGTCGATCGCCGGCGGCCATTACAAAGCGGTCGAGCTGGCGATGGCCCGCGGCTGCCAATGCGTGCAGTTGTTCACCAAGAACAGCAACCAGTGGCGGTGCCGCGAGCTGACCCCCCAGGATGGCGAGCGTTTCCGCCTGGCGTTGGAGGCCTCGGGCCTGGCGCACCCGATCGCCCACGACTCGTACCTGATTAACCTGGCCAGTCCGGATGAAGCGCTTTGGCGCAAAAGCATCGCGGCTTTTGCCGACGAGCTGCGCCGCGCGGAGCAGTTGGGCCTCGGTTTTCTGGTCACTCATCCGGGCTCGTCGACCACAAGCAGCGAAGAACAAGGGATTCTGCGGATCATCGCCGCCCTGGACCAAGTCCACGGCATTGCACCCGACTTACGGGTCCGCACGCTGCTGGAAACGACCGCCGGCCAGGGAACCGCGCTGGGATGGCGGTTCGAGCACCTGGCCCGGATCCTCGACGGCGTCAACGATCCTGACCGTTTGGGGGTCTGCGTCGACACCTGCCACATCTTTGCGGCCGGCTATCCACTGGCCGGTCGCCGGGATTACCTGGCCACCATCCGAAAACTGGCGAAGGTCATCGGGCTCGAGCGGGTTCAAGCCTTTCACTTGAACGACAGCAAGCGCGAACTCGGCTCGCGGGTCGACCGCCACGCCCACATCGGCGAGGGACAGCTCGGACTCGATCCATTCCGTCATTTGCTCAACGACCCCCGCTTCAGCCGAGTGCCCATGTATCTCGAAACCCCCAAAGGCCGGCGCGATGGCCTCGACCTCGACGTAATCAACCTTGCCACCCTGCGGGGACTCGTGGAGTAGAGATGCACCTTGCGTGGCGTTCGATCCGCCGCGCTTCTCTGCCCTTTCCTGACTCTCTTGACTAATCCGTGGATTCGCTTCGACCCTGCGCCAACCATCCCCTCATCCACTTCTTTGCCCGCCCGAAAGTTGACCCGCCCCCAGGGCACGGCTACCATTGAAAGCGCCACCCCCGGTTCATGCTATCCGTCTTCTCGATCATGGCCGAATGACCATGGGCCTGACGTACTTCAAGCGATTCAGGATGGAGTTCGACCTGAATCTTCTCGCGCCCGGCGAGCCGAGAGTGCCGCCCGGATATCGCCTCGTTGCCTGGCAGCCGGAGCTGCTGCCCGCCCACGCCGAGGCCAAGTACCTCAGCTTTCGAACGGAAATCGATGCCAACGTCTTCCCCTGCCTGGGCGACTTCGATGGCTGCGTGCGGCTGATGCAGGAAATCACCCAGAAGGAAGGCTTTCTCGCCGAAGCCACCTGGCTGGTCGCTTGGCGCGGTGCGTCTGGCGACGCGGCCTCCGAGGTCTGCGGAACCGTCCAGGGCATTCGCGACCGTTCCGGGATGGGCGCCATACAGAACCTGGGCATCACCCCCGAACACCGGGGCCGCGGCCTGGGAAGCCTGCTGATGCTCAAAGCGCTGGACGGTTTCCGCCGTGCCGGTCTGCGGCGGGCCTTTTTGGAAGTGACCGCCCAGAACGACGGGGCCATCAAGCTCTACCGGCGGCTGGGCTTCCACAAGGCCCGCACCGTGTACAAGGCGGTCGAAGTGGCCTCGTACGCGATCCGGTAGATTTCTAGCGGCGGCGACCCTTGCTCCGCGCGTGCGTGCGTGATAAAATTCTTGAAGCGAAGCGAGCCAGCGGGGGAGAAGGGTTACCCCATCTATGCGCGCCAGTATCGTCATTGCGGCGCATAACGAGGGCGAGTCCCTCTGGAAGACGGTCCACTCCTGCGTTGAGACCTGTGTCGGCCTCGACTACGAGATTCTGATCGCGGACGACGCCTCCCGCGACCTGTCGGTCCAGGAGGCGCAGCGGCGTTTCCCCCAGGTGCGGGTCGCGCGGCACGAGAAGCGCCAGGGCGCCTCGCCGACCAAGGCTCTGGGCGCCCGGAGCGCCCGGGGTGAGGTGCTGATCTTCC
>JBBDNX010000554.1:0-2839 GCA_040877345.1 Pirellulales bacterium | reverse complement strand
GCTGGCGGTGCTGGCCCTGTACACGGTCGGCTTCTGGACGCGAGTTTCATCGTGCCTGGCGCTGGTGGTCGTGCTCTCGTACGTGCATCGCGGGCCGGTGCTGACCGGCGAGGTCGAGCCGGTGCTGGCGCTGGTGATGTTCTATCTCTGTCTGGCTCCGTCGGGACGCTACCTCTCGGTCGACGCCTGGTTGGTCCGCCGCCGGGCGGCCAACATTCCCAGGACAGAGCCGGCGCCGGCAGGCGCCTCCAATCTGAGCACGGCCGCGACCATCGCCACCCGCTTGATGCAGGTGCACCTGTCGCTTTTGTACGCGGGCATGGCGTTGGGCAAGCTGGCCGGCGACGCGTGGTGGAGCGGAGCGGCCGTGTGGTGGCTGATCGCCAGGCCCGAGCAGCGCCTGGTCGACTTGACGTGGCTGGCGGACCATCCGTTTGTGGTGAACGCTTGGACGCACGCCATCGTGGTCTTTGAGCTGGCCTTTGCCGTGTTGATCTGGAACCGGCTGGCGCGGCCGCTGCTGCTCTGGCTGGCGGCCGTGATGTGGATCCTGCTGGTGCCGATCACCGGGCTGGCGGCATTCGCGCTGTTGATGCTGGCGGCCAACCTCTCGTTCGTGCCGCCCGATACCGTGCGGCGGGCGTTTTCGTGCTGCGCGAGCCTGGTCGACCCGCCCGCGGCCGTGCGGCAACTATAAGGCCGTGCGGCAACCCTAAGCGGGTTGCGGAGTCACGCCGGGGCGTTCCGGGGGCTATAATCGGTCCTTGTGTTTTCCGCGTCGTTCGTAGTGACCCCATTTATGGGGTCCGTAGTAAAGTAGCCTCACGCTCCGCGTGAGGAACAAAGTAGCCCTCACGCTGGGCGTGAGGAAGCTTGCACCAGGAGACACCACGATGTCGATTGCAGCGGACCGGCGACGTTTTCTCCGCGACGCGGCCGTCACGGTCAGCGGCCTGGCGGCCGGCCTGGCCTGGCGCGGCGCCGGCGCGATCGAACCGATCGCCCGCCCGGGCGAGCCGAAGTACAAGTTCAGCCTGGCGGCCTACAGCTATCGCGACCTGCTCAGCGGCGAGTCGCCGCGGCTTTCGCTGGACGACTTTATCGCGGACTGCGCGAAGATGGGTTTGGAAGGCACCGAGTTGACGTCGTACTATTTTCCCGACGAGCCGAGCGACGCGTATCTGCGGCGGTTGAAGCAGCACTGTTTCCGCCTGGGACTCGACGTGTCGGGCACGGCCGTGGGCAACGATTTCTGCCATCCGGCGGGAGACGAGCGCGACCGGCAGATCGCGCACGTGAGGCGCTGGATCGAGCGGGCTGAAATCCTCGGTGCGCCGGTGATCCGCATCTTCTCCGGTTCGCCCCGCGACGGGCAATGGGCCGGCGAGGCCCATCGGCAGGCGGTGGCGGCCATCGAGGAATGCTGCCAGTACGCCGGTCAGCACGGAGTATTCTTGGCGTTAGAGAACCACGGCGGTCTGACCACGACACCTGAGGGCACGCTGGCGCTGGTGCGGGACGTGAAGAGCGACTGGTTCGGCGTCAACCTCGACACGGGCAATTTTCACACTGCCGATCCGTACGCGGATCTTGCCCAGCTCGCCCCATACGCCTTGAACGTGCAGGTCAAGGTCGTGGTGCATCCGCAGGGGCAAGGCCGGCAGCCCGCCGATTTCGCCCGTCTGGCCGGCATGCTCAGCGATGCCGGTTATCGCGGCTACATCGTGCTGGAGTACGAAGAAGCCGACGACCCTCGCGAGGCCTGCCCCCGTTACATCGACGCCTTGCGCAAGGCGTTCACCGCCAGCGAAGGTTGACGGTCATGACCGTGAGAGAAGGAACCGCCCCAGGGGACGGAAATGCCTCACCGGGACCAGCAGTCGCCACCGAAGCGGCCGCCTTGGCATAACTTCCGGCTCCGATGGCTATTTGTTTGCGTGCTGGTTGCGGCTACGCCGCGCGGTCTTAGCCGCGGCTGCGTTTCACGATATCGACATGCGAGTGTCCGACTGGGGGTTTCTTGCCGCTGGCTCCGGATAAAAAATGCTCTTTCGCCGTCGTGCCCCGCCGGGGAGCATGGAATTCGCTTCGAATTCAATGCGAAAAGGAATGCTCATGGTCAATCTGCAACGCGGGATCGATTCGCTGACAAACTTTAAGCGGCAGACGGCGGCCTATCTGGACCAACTGCACAAGACCGGCGAACCAGTGGTTCTCACCGTCAATGGCAAGGCGGAAGTCGTGGTCCAGGATGCCGCGGCCTATCAGCAGCTTCTGGAATTGGCCGCCCGGCGCGACTGGGAAGAGACCGTAGCGGCGATTCGGCAGGGGCTGGCCGACGTGGAGGCGGGCCGCACCAAGCTAGCGCGTGCGGCCCTGAAGGCCCTCGCGAAGAAGTATGGAATCTCCTCGTCGGACGGGTAACGTGAAATACCAGGTTCGACTGACCGAGAAAGCCGAGCAGGACGTCGCCAGTGCATTGGAGTGGTTCCGAGAGCAGGCCGCGATGGCCGCTGGCGCAAAATGGTTGGCGCAGTTGCAGGCGACGCTCGATACGCTCGAAACTCGTCCAGCGCGATGCGGTCCTGGCGGCTGAGTCCCAAGACTTGGGCCTTGAGATTCGCGAACTTTTGTTCGGCAAGCGGCGTGGAAGATATCGCCTGCTCTTCCAGATTCGCGGGCGGACGGTTCATATTCTTCGGATATGGCACAGCGCGCGAGACAGCGTCGCGCGCGACGATTTGTGAGAGCCGCACTCAAGAACCCACTAGGCGGGCTGGTGGCCGGCGAAGCGCGAGGCGGTGGCGCGCTCGTGGTCTTCCAGGCCGAGCCGCTTCAT
>JBBDNX010000553.1:0-15774 GCA_040877345.1 Pirellulales bacterium | reverse complement strand
CTCTTCTTCGGCACGAATACCACATTCTGATTGTGTTGCGAGGTGCTTCGTCCATCACCATCGATTCCGGACGACTGCAGACAGCCGTGTGACGGACGCCGGGCGATTACACCGCCCTACGTTCCCTTTTTCTTGGAGGTCCAACATGAGGAGTTCATTGTTCGGGTTCTTGGTCGTGGGCGTTTTTCTGACAGCGATTGTGACGGTTGCTTCAGCCGGTAATGCCAAGGACGAAGCAATCAAGAAAGATCGTAAGCAGATCCAAGGCACATGGAGAGTCGTCGCCCTCGAAGTGAACGCCAACAAGGCAATGGAGGAGGACGCCACGAAACTCACGGTGGTCAACGGCTCTGACGGCACATGGAGCCTCCGTTCGGAAGACAAGGAGATCAGCAAAGGAACCAGTACCATCGACCCCACGAAGAAGCCCAAAACCATCGACTTCACGCCAACTGAGGGAGAAGGAAAAGGCAACGAGTACCAGGGGATATACGAACTCGGTAAGAAAACTCGAAAGATGTGCTTCGCTCCGCCGGGAAAGGAACGGCCCACCGAGTTTTCTTCCACATCCGGCAGCGAACATATTCTCGTTACGTTTGAGCGGGAAAAGGTGAAATAGGGAGGCGATGGCCGCGTTGCAGCAAGGGCTGGCCGCACAAGAAGCACCGGGTCGAGTGGACCATGCCCGACGACCCGACGATCCGGCTGGCAGTTTTGTCCGCCAGAACGGCAGCCAGGTGCGAGCCAGCGGATGAACCAGGCGGTAGGCCGCCGCCAGCTCGTCGTCCAGCCGCCCGTCGATATGACGGAACTCGCATCGCCCGGAGGATATGATACTGGCATTGCCCAGCGAGGTAACGCCCCTCGTGCAAATGGCACGCGCGCCGGGGCGTTTGCCGAAGCAGACGGCGGCCGCAAGAGCTGGGAGGTCAGATCTTGGGAGGTCGGATCTTGAATTTGAAGTCGCTGGTCACACCGCTGGATCGGCAGGTCGAGTTCGGCGAGCCGGCTGGACCGTTTCGGCCGATGGTTCTCGACGTCGGCGGGGAAGGCCGGCACCCGCATGCCTGGAACCTGAACCTCAGCCACGTCAAGACGGTCGGTCCCGGCAAGGGCCAGGCGATTGGGCGGCTGATTCTCGGCCGGGCCGAGGCGATCCCCGTGGCCGACGAAAGCGTGGACCTGGTGATCGTGGAGCGGACGCCCCTGACTCGTGAAGCCCTGCGAGAGATTGCCCGCGTCGTCTCGCGCGGCGGCCGCATTGTGCTGCGCCACGTTCCGCTGCCGCGGCGAGACCGGCATGCACTGGCCGCAAGCGTGCTGGGCCGGCCGCCCGAGCGGTGCCTGGCCTACATCGCCGAGCAGTTGGTTCAGGAAACGACGTTTCTGATCGAATAAGGGTACCCGCGGCACGGGCATTGCCCCGGGGAGAATCAAGACGGGCCCGGCCTGACGGGCGACCGCGAACCATCGACATGCCGGTCGTGCTGCCTGTGGCCGATGGTTCCCGGCCGAGGCCGTCCCGGGTAGAATCGGCAAGTAGCTGTCTGAGCAACTGCACTTGAGAAGAAGTATGGCCATGTCGATCCCCGGATCAACGACGCCGCCGGAGGGCACTCCTTCAGCCCAAGAGTTGAAGCTGGCGCTGAAGGCCTTCAGGAAGCGTCTCAAGCTGACGCGCCTCGACGCCGAATCGAGAATCGGCGTTGGTCCCATGAGCGGCGCAAAGGGCCGGATTGTGGCCATCATGCCGCCGAACCAGTACCCGCGCGCCGTCTGGGACGAGCTGGTCAAGCAAGGCAAGCTCAAGCATGACAGCCACGGAATGTATTCGCTGGTCGAGCCATGAACGGCATCCATCATGTCACGGCGATCACGGCCCACGCGCAGCGAAACCTCGACTTCTACAGTGGCGTGCTGGGGCTGCGGCTGGTCAAGCTCACGGTGAACTTCGACGACCCCGGCAGCTTCCATCTATACTACGGCGACGAGATGGGACGTCCGGGAACGATCATGACGTTCTTCGTCTGGCCCGGCGCCAATGGCGGCAGGATTGGCCCGCCCCAGGCGACGGCCGCCAGCTTCGCCGCGCCGGAGGGGGGGGAGGGGTTGTAAAGGGGTTGTAAAGGGGACAGGTCCATTTTTGAAATCCCTCGGGGGTCATCGCGGGCGGCGGGGGCGGCCGCGGGGACGAAGCGTTGCATCAGGCACAAGGCGCACAAGCGGAGGGGAACCTTGACCAACGTCTCCGCGACGATCTCCTCGAACGCCACGTAGTCTCGTGTGGCATGGAAGAGCCGCATCCGGCCCACGCCACGGTTGAGAACGTGGTAGACGAGTCCACCGGGCGCGGCGCGAGCCATTCTGGGCATGCGAGCAGGTTACCACGAGGCCCGCTGCATAAATGGACCCGTCCCGGGACCCGTCCCCTTTTATTTTATCTTTTATTCTTTTACTTCAGCTCGTCGGCCTTTGCCGTTTCAACAGCAATCTGACGGACCAGCCGTTCCAGATCCGCCCCGTGAAGGTTGACGCCGCGGACAACGCCATGGGGATCGACCAGCAGCTTCCCGTAGCCGGAAACATTGAAGGTCCGTTGGGCTTCGCCCCATCCGCCGGGAAGAAAGACGTTCAGCCAGTCCAGCGCGCGGTCGCCAAGGATTTGCTCGGCCCGGTTGAGATAGTCATCGTCGTCCGGGAAATAGTCTGGATCGACGCTGAGCAACAGCACTTCGATTCGGTCCTTGCCAATGGCCTCTTGTACCCTCTGAACCAGAGGGAATTCTTCGATGCAAGCGTGTCACGTGACGCTCCAAATATCGAAGATCACGGTCTTTCCCTTGAATTGCTCAAGCGTGACGACCTCCCCATCAGTTGTCTGGAACGAGAACGGAGGGGATTTTCTTCCTATGACTACGCCCTGCATGGGCGCCGTCGCCGGCTTGAACACGACTTGGCTGCCGTCGGCGGCGATCTCGATCACGTCGAACATGCGGTCGCCCACTCGCACCGGCAAACTAGCAAACCAGCCTTCATCCTCAGCGAGTTCAGCGTCTCCGTTCTGGTCGATGGAAATCAGTGTGCTCTTGTTCGTTAAACCACCGTCGCTCTCCGCTGAGTTCGTAACGCTGTACGGCGGCTTGGGAAGATAGACGGCATGGCTTTCTCCGTCGAACTCGAACATCCCGCGTTTGACGAGTTGCTCGCCCGCTGCAGCAGAAAACAAGAGACCGACCAGGCTGGTATCCGACGAAATATGCGCCGGGCGGCTCGCCTTGCAGCCTTCCATCACGATCGTGATTTCGGCTGGCTGCTGCGATTCGTCGGGATCGTGCCCGACAGCCGCTAAGGGTGGCCGCTGTGGCGCTTCAGCGCAACCCGCAATCGGTGCAACAAATAACAGCACGGCGCAACCGGACATCCTCAGCCGGCCGATGAATGGTTGGCACATATCTCGTCCTCCGTTGGACCGCGATCAGTAGCCGAGTCGTAACCCGGTGCATGGGAACATTGTACCATTCGGCCCGCCCGGTGCAGAATGATCGTGTTTCCAACGACGGTTGGATGTGCTTACCGCTCATAGAGCTTCGCCGCGCCGGCAAAGTCGTCCACGTCGAGGGCCGTTTTGCCGGGAAAGGTTGCAACCTTGAGTGTTCGGGGAGCGACCAATTGCAAAAGGATGACCCCCTCCACGCGCTCCACGTGCGGCTTGAACGAGAGCCCGTCGGCGTAGCGCCAGCGATCCCAGCGCTTGCCCGTGCGCGCCACCACCCAGTCGGGCTGGAGGAGCTCGTACTTCACCAGACCCGTAGCGATATTCACATCCTTCGGATCGGGCGCGTTGCCCTGTACGCCAAACTGCCGGGCCTCGCCGCGCCAGTCGCCGATCGAGACCACGATGCCCGTAGGGTCCAGCGCGTCATACGCAATCGCAAGGTGCGTCTTCCAGTACCCTTCACCCCGGGTGAGCCCGGCATAGCCGTTTGTCCCCGCGACGAACCAGTTGCCGACCAATCGGCCGTCGATATCGTAGTCGATCTTCCCGCCGCGCGGCTCGGCTTGCCGGAGATCCTTCGCCAGCAGTTGGCTCCGAAGCGGCTCTCTAAAATACTCGAAAAGATCGGCCGAGTGGATCTTCCACGACTCGCCGGCGTAGTGTTCCGGCACAACGAAACCCGGCAGGACCAACTCGGTGTCACGCACCGAAAAGTCGATGCCCGTCCGGCCCGTCCGGCCGACGACCTCCCCTTCCTGAACCGGGATGCGCACCCGCTTCTGAACGTTGAGAGGGATTGCGCCCGACTTGTCCAAAATGGGTTTAAAGGGGACAGGTCCATTTATGAAACGCGGGGGTCATCGCGGGCGGCGGGGGCGGCCGCGAGGACGAAGCGTTGATTCAAGGCCCAATTCCTCCGCCGTGCTGGCGGTCCATGCCACGCCGCCATACGGGCGCCCGCGCTGGACGCTCGTCCGCAGCGCGTCCAACTCGCGCTGCGTCGCAGGTCGGTTGACGTACGCCCCCCACCTCTGTAGCTTTCCACCTCTGTAGTTTTAAAGGTTTTAAAGGGGACAGGTCCATTTATGAAACGCGCGGGTCATCGCGGGCGGCGGGGGCGGCCACGGGGACGAAGCGTTGATTCAAGGCCCAATTCCTCCGCCGTGCTGGCGGTCCATGCCACGCCGCCATACGGGCGCCCGCGCTGGACGCTCGTCCGCAGCGCGTCCAACTCGCGCTGCGTCGCAGGTCGGTTGACGTACGCCCCCCACCTCTGCGGGCGGCGCACGGGCCAGTCCGAGAGACACGCCCGTTGCTCGGCCGTGCCGTGTTGCCGAATCCAGAGACTGGACCAGCGCCAGGCCTCCGCCTCCGTCACCAGGTTGGCCCGCAGGGCATTGCGTTCTACGTAGCGGACCAACTGCAGGAAATGTTCGTCCGTCTCGACCGGGAACGATTTGAAGCGGCCCTGATAGACGTGGCCAAGGCCTACGCGCCGCTTGGCCCGCGCCCAACGGGTGGCGTGGGTGACGGTCAATCGCTGGAAAAATGCGGCCAACTGGCCGTCGGCCTCCGGCCAGGCGACGAAGTGCCAATGGTTGGGCATCAGGCACAAGGCGCACAAGCGGAGGGGAACCTTGACCAACGTCTCCGCCACGATCTCCTCGAACGCCAGGTAGTCTCGTGTGGCATGGAAGAGCCGCATTCGGCCCACGCCACGGTTGAGAACGTGGTAGACGAATCCACCGGGCGCGGCGCGAGCCATTCTGGGCATGCGAGCAGGTTACCATGAGGCCCGCTGCGTGTCAATAAACGGACCTGTCCCCTTTCATCCCCCCTTGGAAGCCAACGAGTTGGAGCTTAACTTCATGCCATTCGGACCTGTCCCCTTTCATCCTTACCTCCCCTTTCACCTGGAAACGCTCACGCTCAAGGGGCACTCAGGGCTCGTCCTGAGCGTGGACTTCAACCACGACGGCACGCGGATCGTCAGCGGAAGCTATGACAACACGCTCAAGGTCTGGGACGCGTCCAGCGGCCAGTAAAACGCCGCCAACGAGCTCGCGGCGGAGGACGAGCCCTGGTGCGGATTGACTTGATCGAGGACGATCCCCACGCCGCAGTTGTCGTACACATCCGAGCGCGCACCGTTATTCCGGCAAGTAAGCCGCGAGTGCCACGCAGAGCACGGTGAGCATTGTCGCGGAAGCCGTGGCGATCAGAAAGGCGCGCTGGACCGATGCGCGCTTGGCGTACGAGCCGATCAGGATGGGGATCGCGGTCCAGCCGATGCCGCCAATGCAGAAAAACAGGCCGACCACGCGGCCGTGCAGCGAAGGCTGGACGTGGCTCAGCAGGATGGCGATCAAGGTCGGGAAAATCGGGCCCAAGATCAGTCCGGCCACGACGACCATGGCACAGGTCAGCCACGCCGTGCGGCTGAAGGCAATGCCTAGAGTGAAGGCGATGCACAAGGCCGCCATCGTCGTCACCAGCGTCACATCGGCCCCCTCGGGCAACGTCAAGGCAGTGATCAAGCGTGAACCCATGAACGTGAGCCAGAAAACCGACAACAGCGTCGAGGCGCGTCTTTCGCTGATCCCCCTGTCGGTCATCAGCGTCGTGGCCCAGGCGGCAACCGAGGCTTCGATCGGCACGTGGCAGAAGAACGCCAGGCAGCACAGCCAGACGATCGGGTCCGAGAGCAGAATGCCGAGCCCGCCCGCCACTGTTTCCGTGCCGTGGGAAACCAGGCTCTCCCAGTGAACGCCCAGACCCAACGCCAGCGGCGCGACGGCAAACGTAGCCAGGACCAGAAACGTCCGCTCAAGACGCAGCTTGGGGATCAGGATGGCAACGAGAATCGGCGTCATAAACGCGCCCATTCCGAAAATAAAATCGCCCATGTTCATCGCATAGGCCATGCGCCGGGGGATGTCATCGGGTGGAAGGAACGCCGGTGGCGAGGTGACGTTGAGCACGTTGACCAGCGCCGACCAACCCGTGCCCAATACCAGGACCGCCAACAGCGCCATTCGATAGGACTTCAATCGCGTCAGAAGCACCAGGGCGACGATCAACAGTACGAACCCGCCCGACAAGACCGCCTGCTTGCCGAGCGAATCGACAAGAAAACCCGCGGCCAAGACCATGGGGATCAACGTGAACCCGAACACGCTGACCAGACCACCCACGCGGGCCTCGTCGATTTCGAGTTTGCGCGCCAGCGGCACCTTGACGCTTCCCAGCAGCGCATGACACATGCCCGCGACTGCCAGCGCGGCGATTTGCATCCATGTGAGCATGGGATCCATGACGCGCTCCCCCTAGATCGGCCACGCGGGATTTGTCTGAGCCGTGCCAATCGGCCGTGGCTCCAGCCCGGTGGGCGTACCAATCATAGTCGTCTTCACGGCCCGGTGTCCAAGCAATCACTGGACGAGCCGACCACCGCCCTTCCGACTTACCGACAACCGCCAATTTGACCAGCGGGGGTGTCACGGCTGCCGCGGATAGACAGCGACGCTGTCCACGAACCCGGCTGGGACCTCTTTCTCGGCGTCGTCGACACGCTCTCCCAGCGGCCCAGATGGTTGACCAGCCGCTCGCGGAGTGATCGAATACTCAGTGGAATTGATCGAATAGCTAGTGGGCTGCGGCTTTTCGCGAGGGGATCGTCATGAGCGCACCCGCCAAACCTTGGTCGCGTCTTGGCCTGTTATCCGAAAGGCCCACGCCGCCTCTCGAGGACCGGATCATCGAAGTCCTGCCACCCGCAGAAACGCGCGAGCAGGCGCTGGTTTTCGGCGATCTGGCCTGGGAAGATTTCGAACGGCTTTGCCGGCCGCCGGCCCGACATGAACCGGATACTGAGCAAATCCAGGCCGGGCCGGGCGATGCTCGCACACGCATCGCCGACGCGCAGCGCCCGCGGGCCCTGTTCATCACCTGTTCCGACTCGCGCGTCAACCCCGAGGTGATCATGCAGGCCGAGCCGGGGGAGCTGTTCATACAGCGCAGCGCGGGCGGCATGGTGCCGCCGCACGGGACAGCCGGTGGCGGGGAGGCGGCCACGATCGAGTTTGCCCTCGTCGGCCTGGGCGTCCGGGAGATTGTGGTCTGCGGGCATTCCGACTGCCGTGCCATCCAGGCTCTGCTGGCTGACGACAGTATCCGCGACTCGATGCCTGCGGTGTGCGCCTGGCTGGGGCATGGCGAGGCGGCCCGCCGAATCGTGCGGCGGAAATACGCTCACCTGGGCGGGGCGGATCTTTTGAACGTGGCCATCCAGCACAACGTGCTGATCCAACTGGAGCACCTGCGGACGCATCCCGCGGTGGCGGCCGCTCTGGCCCGCGGCGACGTGACGCTGCACGGTTGGGTTTACCAGCTCGAGACGCGCCAGGTATTTGTCTATGACCCCCAGCGCGGCCAGTTCGGCCTACCAACGCAACGGCCCTCCACAACCATCCCGCCGTTGGCACGGCCCACCGCCGCCCAGACAATCTAGCTAGCTCGGAGGGACGTTTTCATGAGGCGCCTGGTGGCGGCCTCTGGCAGTGATCCATCGAGCTTCTGGTCTGACTCATTCCGGTAACGAAGGCGTGAGGAAAAAGATGGCGACCGCGGCGAGACAAAGCAACGAGGTCATCAGCAGGGAATAACGTTGTACCGGCTCTCGTCGCCCGAAGCTGGCCCGCAGCAGCAAGGCGAGCGGCACCACAAGGCCGAGGTAGAAGGCCTCGCCGAAGTTCGCGAGCGATTTGCCTGCGGGTCCATGTGCCATCAAGACTGCCCACACAATGAAGGGCGCTATAAGCGCCAGCAGGTCGTAAAGCACCCAGCGGACGCGTCTGCGGGCCAGGAAAACAACGGGGGCCGACAAGACGACCGCAATCGCGGCGTGTACGAACCAAAGCCAGGCGTACAGTAGCCGTGCTTCTACCGAGAGAGAGGCGAACAGCGCGAATACCGGCGCGCAAATGGCGACCCAGACCAAGAGGTCACGCAGGCCGAATTGCAATCGCCGAGGCATCTGGGTTCTCGATGGCCGAGAGACGACAGACCCGGACAAGACGAGCGCGTCGCGTCCGCACGCCGCCCCCGCGATGCAGAACATGCGCATCAATCATAGTGGTCATCATGTCCCGGAGTCCAAGCAATTGACGCGACGACCGGCCACCCCGGCTTGCCGAGGGCCGCTAATGGACGACCGGGCATCACGCTTGCCGCGTATAGACAACAACGCTGTCAATGAATCCAGGAGGGACCTCTGTCTCGTCATCGTCGGGAACGGTTCGCGCGAGCTGTGGATTGACGAGGTTCATCACGATTTCGCCGGGCTGCGCCACCGAACACTCCTCCGGATCAAGGCACAAGAACACCGGGAACTCCGGCGGGAACACCCGAAGTTCCTTCATAAAATCGCCGACGGTCATAAAGCACGTGTCCTTATGTTTTGCAGCGGCTGGAATGGCAAGTCGATCCGATTGGGGCTAGCATAACTCCGGCTGAGAACCCGTTCCATGACTCCAGCCCAGAACTTTTCGGCAGTCGCCGGCGCGTTTCGGACGTGGGCCGATTGAGGCGGAAAGATGCTGGCAAATCTCGCGGACACGTGGCTCCCGGTCGTTCTGGGCCTCAGCGCGCTGGCCCATCGTTGCCGGGCTTGGGTTCTTTATCGTCAAGGGACATCGCTGGTTCACCGCGGCGGCCCAGCGAGCCCAGATTCGCGCTTACGATGGGGTGACGGTGGCGGAGGTCTCTGCCCCGGGCCTGGTGCTGGTCGTCTTCCATACGTACTGCGGCTTGTTGGTGTTCACACACCAGGTGGAGCATCGATTCTGGGCAATGCCGGACGACGCTCGCCTGGTATTGTCGCGTCTTAACCACTTCAACCTGACCTGGGGTTTCCTTGCCTACGGCGGTCTCATCGTTCCAATCCTGTCGCTGGCCAACTATTGGGTGCAGCGCGCGCGGATCAGCAAGCAGGCAGCACGGCCGGCGGATGATCGATCACGCGATCCCGGACGGTCGGCCCCATAGTTCACGACCTTGAGGTCGGTTCGAACGGCATATCCCAAAAAGGGAGGCTCGGACGGAGTTGCAGGCGGCCGGCGCTGCGCCGACAATGGGGCCGCCGGCAAGCTTGTTGCGGAACGGTCCGGGGAAAGTACCGTCATGGCGAATCAACTCGCGATCCATGCGCCAAGGGGCGAACTGGTCCGCGGCGAAACGGTCGTGGTGCCGATCGTGCTGACGCTGGAAAAGCGGTTGAAGGTGCGTGGCATCCATGCGCGCTTCTGGGGCGCGGAGGAAACCAAGGCCACCTACACCACCACGAGCACCGACGGCAAGGGGCACACCACTACCCATACCCATACGGCCGTGGAGCACGTCCATATTGTGGATCAGCAGAAGGTGTTGGCCGGGCACGAGCGGCTGGGGTGCTTTCGCGGCCTGGGAGACGCCCTGGCCACCCTCGTGGGCGGCGGGCGGCACGTCGTCCTGGAGCCAAGAGAGCACTCCTTCGAGGTGGACGTGATGGTGCCGGACGGCGCCCCGGCCACCCACGCCGGCACGAATTCGCGGATATTCTACGAGCTGTCGGTCCGCTGCGACGTCCCGCTGGCCTTCGACCTGAAAGCCAAGCACTCGTTCGACGTGGCGCCCTTGCCGGCCGCCGATCCGCCCTCGCAGAGCGTGCGAGTGCGCTATCCCGGCGATGGGGGCGGCGGATTCTGGGACAAGCTGCTGGCGCCGGACGTGCGCGTCGAACTGGCGCTAGCCGGTGACGTGTTCCGCCAGGGCGAGACGATCGAGGGTATTGTGATGATCGAAAACGACAAGCCGTTGACGATCAACGCCCTGTGGGCCAGCCTCGTAGCGACCGAGCAGACTCAGGCGCAGGGACACCACGAGAGCGCCCACCATGCCGGCCAACGCGTCCAGATCTGCGATGCCAACCCCATCCAGGGGCGTCTTTCGCAGACTTTTTCGCTGCCCGTCGAGTTGGCCGGGCCGCCGACGCTGCGCGGCAAGCTGTTCAGCATCGACTGGTTTGTCCAAGTGCAACTGGATGTGCCTTGGGCCAAGGATCCCAAGATCCGTACCCCCATTCGCCTGCTGCGAACCTAGCATCCATGCTCGTCGATACGCATACGAACCTCTGCTGGTACCCGGACCACCTGTCGGAAGAGTTCGTCCGCTTCGGACTGGCGGCCAAGAAGGCCAAGATGCGCTTATCGCCGGATGTGTACTTCGCAGGGGCAGGCAAAGACGAGCACAACGCCTTCGACTCCACGCCCGACACGCTGCTGGAGGCCACCAGCGACTGCGACAAGGTGATCGTGTTCGGCATCCGGGCGCCGTACTCCGGGATCGACGTCGACCAGGAGATGATCGCCGAGTTCGCCGCCCGGCACGCGGAGCGCTTCGTCGGCTGGTGCTCGGTCGATCCCAACGACCCCCAGTGCGTGGACCAACTGGAACACTACGTGACCAGGCTGGGATTGCGCGGTCTGAAGTGCGCCCCGATCTACCAGAACTGGGACCCGCAGGACCCAAAGCACCTGCCCTTGTTCCGCAAGGCCGAGCAGCTCGGCATTCCCGTGAACATCCACCAAGGGACGACGTTCGTCCGCCCCGGCCCGCTCAAGTATGCCAACCCGGTGCAGTTGGAGGACATCGCCATCGCTTGCCCGGACTTGCGGATCATCATCTCGCACATGGGACACCCCTGGGAGACCGAGTGCATCGTGCTCATCCGCAAGCACCCCAACCTCTACGCCAACGTCTCCGCGCTGCACTACCGGCCCTGGCGGCACTGGCAGGCCTTCATGACCGCGCTGGAGTACGGAGTCGAGCACAAGCTGATCTTCGGCTCCGACTTTCCCTCGGCCACTCCTGCGCAGGTGATCGCCGGTCTGCGGAAAGTGAACGACGTGGTGGCCGCCGGCGGCCTGCCAAAATTACCCGCCGAAGCGATCGAGCGGATCATCTTCGAGAACTGGAAGCAAGTCATCTCGTTCGACTGAGATCGGGCTGGTGCGCCGCCAGTGCAGCCTCGGCCTCGAGGATCGGCGGCAGCAGCGCCTCGATCTGGGCCTGCTCGCCGCGCGTGAGCTGCCGCTGCGGCGGGCGCGGCGGGCCGACCGGAGTTCCCGTGCACGCCAGCGCGTGCTTGAGCATGCTGATGCCGTAGCTGTCGCCGTCGCGGGCGCGGAACTCCTCGATGGGCAGCAGCAATTGCTGCAGGCGGAACCCCTCGTCGGTCCGGCGCTCGGCAAAAGCGGCGTGCATCGCGAGGCTGATGCGCGGGCAGAGATTGGCGGCCCCGCTCGTGTATCCGCTCGCCCCGGCCAGCATGAAGTAGGGAGCGAAGCGTTCGGCCGACCCGCACAGCCACTCGCAAGCCCCGCCGCGCCGCACGGCGCCGCGGAACTCGTGCAGGCTGTTGACGGCGTACTTCACGGCGATCACCCGCGGATCCGAAGCCAGCTCGCACAACACGTCGTTGCTGGGGATCGGAGCGGTCTTGTAGATCATCGACGGCGCCGCCAGCCGGTCCAGGACCGCCAGGTAGTAGTCCCGCGCGCCCTCATCGCTCAGGTACGGGTGCTGGAAGGGCATGAACAGCAGGCCGTCGGCCCCGGCGGCCAGTGCGCGGCCGCCCACGTCGAGCGCCTGGCCGATCGGCCCACCGACGGGCGCGAAGACCAGCGCGCCGGCCGCCGCTTCGCGCGTGGTCCGCACGATGGCCAGGATCTCGTCGGCCGTCAGGCTGTGAAACTCGCCGGTCCCCGCGGCGGGCAGGAACACGCGGACGCCCGCTGCCGCCATCGCCGCCGTGTGCCGGGCCTGGGCGTCCAGGTTCAGCCGCCCGTCGGCGGACAGCGCCGTCAGCGGCACGAGGTGCACGGTGCGCAGCCGCTGGGGATCGACGGCACGTGTCACGGAAGCCTCGTGCGCTCTAGCTTCCAGACATCCGGCTGCATGTTGTTGCCGGCCACCATCCAGAGCGCCCCGTCGTGGACAAAAACGCTGGCGGCGTGCCGCGGAGCCCATGGAGTGTCGGGCAGCTCGTGCCAATTGACGCCGTCGGACGAGTGCCAGACGTCGTTGCGGTTGGCGTGGTGGTAGCCCTCGAGCACCCAGAGCCGGTCGTCGAAGACGGCCACCTCGTGGTACTGCCGCGGTTCCCAGGGAGCCTGCTCGACGTGCCGCTGCCAGCGCACACCGTCGGCCGAGCTCCAGACGTCGTTGTAAAACTTGCGCTCCGGGACGCGCGGCGTGTCGTACGTGCCGCCGCCCAGGATCCACATCCGCCCCTGGAAAACCGCGCTGCCACCGATCATCCCGCGAGCCGGCCAAAAAGGTTCTTGCGGCTGGACCTGCTCCCACTCGACGCCGTCGCGACTCGTCCAGATGTCGCGATGGAACAGTTCCTTCCCCGCCGCGAACTGCGGGATGGTCTGGCCTCCCATGACCCACAGCCGGTCGTCGAAGACGAGCGTGTGGTGCAGGGCCCGCGGCCCCCACGGCACGCCGCCGCCCGGGTTGACGTGCGTCCACGACTTGCCGTCCGGCGAGCTCCAGACGTCGAAGTGGTAGTGTCCCTGGTTCACGTCCCCGCCGACAATCCACATCTTGTGCTTGAAAACGGCGTAGCCCGCCGTGTGGCGGCCCTCCCAATCCGACTCGGGATCGAACGACCGGTCGAGGAACGTGTTGGGTTTCTCCAGCGTCCAGGCGGCACCGTCGGCGGAGCTCCAGACCTCGTTGTTGCAGATGCGGGGGAAGTGCTGCTTGTCGGACGGGTTCCAGCCGCCCAGCAGCCACATCCGGCCCTTGAACACCAGCGCGCCGGCGCCGTCGCGTGGGGCGAAGGCCGCCTTGGGGGTGACGTTCACCCAGCGGTAATCGGCGGCATCCCGTGCGGGGACGGCGGCGGATTCCACGGGGCCTTTTGTGCCGCTTGCGGAACCGGTCCGCTCGCTGCTGACCGGGCTTTGCCGCCTGGAAGACGCGCGAGCGACGGCGTCATCGTCGTCGTGCCGGATCCAGGACGCTTGAGTGATAAACAGGTCGAGCGCGGCGAACGAGACGGTTTGATTCGTGGCGTGGCGGGCCGTCGTGTTGGCCGGGAAAGTCGACTGGACGGCATCGCCCACGAGAAACACGTTGAAGTCGCGCCGCAGGTTCTCATAGCCGGCCGTCGTTTTGCAGACGCACATATCGGCGTGGTAGCCGCAGAGCAGCACGTGTTCGATCCCCGCGTCCTGCATGAAGGTTTTGAGGGCCTCGTATCCCTCGGCGTCGTAAATCACCACGTCGCCGGGATGCACGTCGATCGCCTCCATCACGGGGATGGGCAGCTTCCAGAAGCCCGCATTGTTATAAAGGTCGCCGGAGTCCAGGCCGGGAAAGTGCCGGAAATAGTCGATCGCCGGCTTGCCCGAGGTGAGCGGCAACTGCTCGGCCAGCGGCGATCCGCTGTAATCGAACGAGCGGAGCGTCTCGAGCAGCTCGCGTTTTCCGCTCGCGCGCTCCTCACCGGTGGGAGTGCCGTCAAAGGAGCGGTACATCTTGCCGCGGACGCCATCCTTGCCGCCGGGAAGGCTGTACATCACCAGGCCGACCTTGCTCCGCAGCCGCTCGAGCAGCGGGTTGACGACCTGCTCGGCATGCTTGTGCATGAGCGCATTCTTCTCGGGAGTGCAAGCGAAGGCGACACCGGCGGGCTCGGGCGTGGTCCAGCCTTGTTGGTCGTCGATGCCCCACGGATGGACGACAATCACCGCCGTCTTCGAGGCATCCAACCGGTTCGGCACCTCGATGATCCCGCGGGCGTTGTACGAGAAGCGCCAGCCCCGCACGCTCAGATCGGCTTCCGGGTCGTCGATCAGCCTCGGCGACTCGAACCGCCGCACGTCCTGCACCGGCTCGACAAACTCCGGGTAATCGGCCAAAAGCGGCGGCGGACTCTCAATCGGCGTCAGCCGATTCTGGTAGACGCGCGCCGCGGGCTCGCCGGCCCGTGCGCGGCCACCATCCGGCAACAGGCTCCAGAGCAACAACAAGGTCAAAGACGCGATTGCCGGCCAAGGGCGATTCATATCGCTGCTCCTGACAGTTGAGTGTTACGATCCGGACCCAACAGGCCGCTGAGTCCCTCCCAGTACACTCCACGCCGCTGGAGCCTGCAACCTTTGCTTCTGCGTTTTTGGCCCGTGGCGGCGTGCGGCGGCCTGGGATGCCGGTTCAAATGATCTGGTCGACTTCGGTGTAGAGGAACGTGACGCCGCCGGTGGCGTAGTTGGGCACGTCGGCGACGGCCGCCTGGCCTTCGGGCGAGGCGAGAAGTTGCTCGAAGGCCTCGCGGCCCTCCATGTACAGGTCGGCCACGTAATAGTAGGGCGATGGCTCCCCGCCCGGCGTGCCTTGCACCTTGCCGATCGTCCACTTCTTCAGCCCCTTCATCCGCCTGGCAATCGGAATGTGCGTGTCGCGGTAGTAGCGGTCGAAGGCGGCCGGATCCTGGGGATGCCCATACAGAACAAGAAGGCGAATCATGGTCTGGAACCAACTCTGCGAGGGGATTGTGGCGGGAACCCGTCGGCTTGCGCCTCCGGACGATGACCGCAGTGTATGAGAACACGAGCCGACAGCCAACGCCCGCAGCCATTCGCTGCTCGTTTAGCGAAAGCCGGCCGCGGGCACACGCGACTGGGCGCGACGCCCCGAATGCTTGTCGCGGCCCGCCTGCCGTCGGAGAATGGCGTCCAGCTATGTTCCACCGGCTGCAAGACACTAAGGAGCACTTGCCATGGCCGAAGAAAACCAAGACCACGTGTTGACTGACGAGGAGCTCCAAGAAGTGCTGGGCTCCCTGCCCGGCTGGGAAGTGCGCGACGCCTGGCTGCGGCGCACGTTCACGACGCCCGGCTGGCCGCACACCATGCTGTTGACGGCCGCCATCGGTTACGTCGCCGAAGCGGCCTGGCACCACCCGGACCTGAGCATCGGCTACGCCAAGGTGACCGTGAAGCTGCAAACGCATCGCGTCCGCGCGGTGACATGGAGCGACGTGGAGCTGGCTCGGCGGATCGAGGAGGTCGCCGGCTGGCAGCCGCCCAAGGAATCACCGCTGAGCGGCTTTCCGAAACGCTGGGTGCACTGAGGGGGTGCTCAGCCGGGCCGACAAGGCGACTGCCCGGGACAAACTCGATGCAAGTTATGCCGCCGCAGCCAGGTGCAGCGGTCGCTCAGGCTCGACC
>JBBDNX010000552.1:3809-15779 GCA_040877345.1 Pirellulales bacterium | reverse complement strand
GCCGTCAATTCCGGTCCTTGCGCCTTATCTTCATGCCATTCGGGATAAGTCCAATTATTGACATGGCCCAGGGCTCAGGGGCCCCATGTTCTGCGGCTTGCCCCTCGTCGAATCGACCGAATTGGGGCTTATCCCCATGTTTCTTCTTTCTTGGCTGAAAAAAGGGGATAAGTCCAATTATTGACGTGGCCGAGCGCTCATTGAGGCCCCATGTGCTACGGCTTGGCCCTCGTCGAATCGACTTGAATTGGACTTATCCCCATTTCTAAGCCTATCCCCGTTTCTAAGCCTCGCGAGAGACCTTTTGCTCACCCTTCATCGCATCCGCGGAGGCGGAGGCGCACGAGCAGATCGTTCAAGGCCGGGGCCGCGGCGGGGGCATCGGGCAGAGAGGTGGCCTCGAACGCGGCTTGCGCATGAGAAAGGGGGATAAGTCCAATTGATCGCCCCCCCACGGCAAGGTAATTGGACTTATCCCAGACTTATCCCCATTTCTTCTTCGAGAGAGGTCTTTACTCGTCGTTCATCGACGACCGCGCAGGCGAAGACGCACGAGCAGATCGCTCAAGGCGGCGGCGGTGGTGGGGGTTTCGGGCAGAGATGTGGCCTCGAAGGCCGCTTGCAGCTCGGTTCGGAGCTGCTCGTACTGGCCGCGGTGGAACTCCAGGTCGACCTCGGTCAGCGCTGCCTGCTCGGTGCTCTTGGTCTTTTGCCGGATCAACGCGTCGATGAAAGGCAGCCGGGCCGACTCGTTCAACTGGGGCAGGTTGGCTTCAATCCGGCCGGTCTTCATCAGGTGAATGCCGGTCAAGAGCACGCGGTAGACGTACAACAGCGGTTTGACGCGGGGCGGATTCTCCTTCTGAAAGAGCTTCCATTGCGTCGCGGCGAAGCCGAAGTAGTGGTGGGCGTGGTGCCGGGTGATGCAGCCGGCGGCGAGCAGTTTCAGCTCCGCGTGCTCTGGGCTCGTGTGAACGACCAACGGCGAGAAAACCTGCTCCAGCACGTAGCCGTTCTTCTTCAACAGCAACTCGAAGAACTTTTTCACGTCGTGCGTGACCAGGTCGATCTCCAGCCCATCCTGAACCCCGGATTTCGCGACTGTCTCGGGGCCGGTCTGGAGGCCGACCACTTCTTCCAGCGGCAATACATGCGCGCCCCGCAGATCGTAGTCGGAATCGGGCGAGGGAAAGCCGTACAAGTGCGCGCCGCTGATGGTTGCAAACAACAGCGGGTACGGATGGCTCTCGATTTGCCGGGCCAGGCGGGCATCGACTGTCATTCGGGTTCATTCCACTGCTTGCCATGCCGGAATTCGTGCAGCAGCTCGATCAGCCCCACAATGTTGGCGTTCAACGTTTCCAGCTCCTCAGCGGGGATCCAGTACTCCGTCAGCTCCCGACCGCCAACCCGCTGCGGGACAAACTGGCCGATGTAATCCCTGCGGACGCTGAATCTCAGAACATAACCAACATTTCCCGCGGCCGGATCGCGAGAATTCCATTCACGGGCGATCCGCATTGCGTAATCTTCCGTCAACACCGGGTAGAAAATCGGCTGCCAGAACAGCCGAGGAGGGAATTTCCGCCAACCTGACTCTCGGACCAGGTCCAGCTCTTGCCGGCCGACAGGTCGATAGAGGGTGACAGCGTCTTCATCAGAATTCATGCCGGCGCTCCCCGGCTGCCTGGCGGCGAGCCCGGATCAAGAACTCGTTGGCCCGCTCGTAATCGGGCCGCTCGGGCAGGCTGGTTCTCTCGAAAGCAAGATGGAACTCGTGGTGCAAACTACCGCGCCACTTCTCGACCTCCTCCCAAGCCATCTCGCCCCGCCGGATGGCCAACAGCTCGTCGCGGTGCGCGTCGGCCCGCACCGCTACGTACCCGGTGCGCAGCACCTCGATCCCCGACAGCAGCAGCCGGATCAGGTGCATCACGTGCTTCCACTTGACTTCGCCATGGTTGCGGACGTCGGCCTGCATTTTCTTGAACTGCGACATCACGTACCCGTTGTATGTCTGGTACACCAGCCGGGAGAGAAAGGTCGATCGCATCGCCAGCAACTCCTCGGCCAGCGGAGTCGCTCGCTCGACCAGTGGAGTGTAGAGGCATTCCAGCACGTTCGGGTTCGCCTTGAGGGCCAAGATGAGAAACTTCCGCAGTTCCCAATAGGCCTCCTGCGTCTCGTGGTTTTCGAGCTGCTCCGGCACGCCAAACAGCGACCAGTGCAGCTCGGCCGGCGGCAGGTAGATGCCACGCCGGTCGATATCCGACTGCGAATCAGCCAGCCCGTAGGCCTGCGAGCCGATGACGCAGCGATAAATCACCCGATCGAACAGGTCCTCGCGCGCCATCGTCACGGCCGTGTCGCCGATCGCCCCTTCTTTATATTGGGCCAGCAGCATCACTTCTTCACGCTTGAACGCGACCTCCAGCCCGTCGAGGAACCGAACGCGGTAGCCCTGGTCCTTGTCCGCCGGCGCGCGGACCACGATGCCGACCGAACCCTTCGGGTGCAGGATGCGGCCTGCCTCGCCGAGCACATCGACCAAAGCGACCACCTGCGTGCCAGGCGAAAAGACGAGGCCAGGATGATAGTGGACTCGATCACTCACGCCAGAAAAACTCCGATCCGGAACCCTGTCCCGATTTCACCCTTCCACCCCGCCTTGCTCGGCGGTGGCCGGCTGCCAGGCGAACCGATAGGCGTCGCCGAGCTCGAGCCGCGTCAGGTGCACGATTTCCTGCGTGTGGCCGCGGAAATGGGGCACCGAGTGGAAGATGGCGGCCAGGCCGCTCACGTCGAAACCCTGGATCCGCCGCACCCGCAGCAGCTCGTCGGGCGAAAGCGACGCCAGGGCGGCCTGGGCTTCGCCTACCACGGTCCGCAGGCGGCCGAGCAGCTCTTGCTTGCCGATGCCGCCGCGCTGGGCGAACTCGCTGGGCCGATCCCGCACGTCGGGGGCGCCCCCAAGGCCCGAGACGATCCATTGCCGCAGGTTGCCGGCCAGGTGCCACAGCAGGTTGCCGATGCTGTTGGTCGACTCGCACGAGCGCCACCAGACCTGCTCGTCGGTCAACTGGGCCAGGCAGTGCTCGATCTTGGCCAGCGCGTCGGCCAGCTCGTTTGCTGCTTCCGCGGCCAGGGCGGCGGCAAGCTGCCGGCTTGTCGGTTCCATTTGGGGACCCCCCAATTGGCGATTGTTCAAAGACTGAATCTTCGCTTCGGTTTCTCTTGTAAGCAACCGACGGCGAACCATTGTTTGCGAAGCGCCTTTGCTTTTCGATGCGGCCGTCGCTACGCTCTTGGGCTGTCTGGTCATGCTCCGGACGGCAGTCGAGTCCCTACTGGCGCCGTCCGGGCCGACTGCACGGTCCAGTGGGGGGTCCATAATCGCGGCCTGTATGACATCGCTTCAGCGTCTGCTGGTTGCCCTGACGGTCTACGTGGCTCCAATAGTTCTCTTGTGTTTCCTGGATTGGCTTGGAGGACGGCTCGTCGGCGGCTGGAAAATGCCGGGCGAGCCCCCGCCCGAAGGGCGCTTTAAGTAGCCCGCGCGTCGGGCGTCACTGTTTCCCGCGCCAAAAGGGGCAGAAGGGGCAGTCTTCGCCCTCGGGATAATCGGGGCCTTCCTCGTGCGGGCAGCCAAGATTTCGATTGGGCCTGGCTATCTTCGTGACGCCGTAGCTTTCGAAGAACGCCGCAATCTTGCGGGCCACTTTCGGATCTTGCTCGACGTTCGTGCCGACAAACCATTCCAGGACCGGATCGGCATCCGCACTGAGGATGACCCCGGCCACGATCTGGGTGGTTCGCTTGTCGTCGGGGCCATACTTGTTCACCACACCCAACGGAAACGTGGCGCCGGATCTCCAGAGTAGCCTCATAACCGTTCGCAAGAGGTCAGGGTCTTCTTCCAGCATTGTGGATATTGTTTCATAACAGCATTCGTTGAACTTCATGCCGGAGCGGCAGGGGCATGGGCCGCTAAGGACCTCCTCCTCCTCCAGCTCTCTGGAATACTCCGCGCACCATTGATCGATGCGCGCCTTGTCGTTCTTGGAATCCTCATTCCAGGCGTCGAACTCGGGAAAGGTTTGTCCGATCATCAGCGCCGCCTCCAAGAGCCCGCGGCGGACTTCGAGTACGGTCTCGTCGAAGGGAAGCCTTAGGACGTACTGCCGGGCGAGCTCAATTCCCTCGCTGGCGAAGTTGCCCAGAACGGCGCGGAGCAGTTTGGCCCGGACCGTTTCATCCCGCTCCCGATCGAGCAAGTCGAGACATCTGCACACACTGAAATCGGAGTGGATGCTGCCCAGCACGTCGGCCACGAACATTCGGTAGCCGGGTGGTCCGGCCGGGGCCGTCCGAAACAGCACGTCGACAACGGCGTCCGAGCCGATCCGGATGAAGGCGCGCTGTCCTTCTTCATCCACCGTCTCCCAGCCCCACACGTTCATGCACGTGCTGCCTTTGCTTAGGGTCTCCTCTTCTTCGACCCTCCACTGGCAACACCGCAGGACCAGCTCGGCGATTCTTGGGATGGCTGCTTCCAGCCGCAGCTCGCCCGCCAGCCGTACGGCCAAGGCCTGGGGCCAACCGTCGCCGGTATCTTCGTTTAACCAGGCCAGCGCCCGGTCGCGGACCTGATCCGCGTGCCTCGCCAACGCCTCGACGATGTGCCGACCGATGTTGTAGTCGAGTGTAGGAATTGAATCATTTCCCCGATTTCGATCGATCAGTTCGTCGAGTGCTTGGCAGACAGCAGCCGGCTCGAGGTCGGCGAAGCGTAGTCGCTCGGCGATGCTCTCCGCCATGCCTTCTTCCAGAGACTGCAGTTGCCCGATGCGCTGGCTGTGGGGCTTCAGCAGCCGGACGTCCGCCACCTCGAGTGCCCACGACATGCCGACAATGAAATCGGCCCGTCTTTCGGGTTGAATTGGTCGGTCGAGTTCGTCCAGCAGCCAGCCGATCGTCTGCTCCGACTGGGCCAGGCCCTCCATGAACATGTAGTTGCCAAAGGCGTCGTCGAAGCCATGCCGTTGGACGGCCCGGATCGCCAGCGGCATGATTTCGGGGTCGGGGCTGTCGGCCATCGAGAAATACCAGGCTGCCGCTTGCCGGACAGCTTGCTTTGGGTGCAGGAGGGCCAGCTTGACCTTGTCGGAATGTAGCCGCATGGCACGAAGCCTCCTGGTGCGGACGGATGACTCTTTCGGTGCTCGACGCTGCTCGCCGCGCATATTGTAGCGATTCTCTTCACCGTGGAAGAGCAGCCCGGCCTGGTGGGCCGCGCGGCGACGGTTGTATACTAACTTGAACGGCCGACATTTTCTGCTGGCCCCACTGGAACCGCCATGCCAAGCGCGGAGCACAAACGAATCCGTGGGCGCCGCCGGCTGCGATTCAGCTTGCGAGGCCTTCTGCTTCTTCTGACGGTGTTCTGCATCTGGCTGGGTATCCAGGTGGAACGGGCCAGAAAGCAAGCTCGGGCGATCGAGCGGATCGAGTCGCTCGGGGGAGGGGTTTTTTTCAATTATGATTCCTACAATCCTCACCGGCAACCGGGAGTGTCGCCCGGGCAGCCTTCCGTCCCGGCTTGGCTGCGGCGGGCGGTCGGCGAGGAGTACTTTCGCCGCGTTGAATCGGTCTGGCTGGCAGCCCATCGTGGGCAGCCCCTTCGTGCCCGACGCCTGTTAACGGACCACGACCTGGCGGTCTTCAACGACCTTCCCCACGTCCGCGTTCTCGACCTCCGGAACAACCCCGGCATCAGCGATGATGGGTTGACGCATCTCTCCGGTCTCAGCAAACTGGAATCGCTCTCATTGGATCGAACCGCGGTCGCGGGGCATGGCCTGCGGCATCTCCGCCGGCTGCCACGTCTTCAGCATCTCAGCCTGGCCGCCACACCGTTGACCGATGCCGGCTTGGCCCAACTTCGATGCCATGGCCATCTCGAATCGCTCGATCTGACCGCGACCAGGATTACTGACGGGGGATTGTCGATACTGCCCCGGCTTATTTCGCTGCAAAGGCTTCAATTGGCTCAGACCGACATAACGGATGCCGGGCTGGGACATCTGCAACGCATGACGCGACTCGAGCAACTCTCGATTCGAGCCACGAACGTAACCGCTCACGGCACGGCGGCGCTTCGAGCGGCACTTCCTGGCTGCGCCATGGATGCCTCTTACTACACGTTGTATGCCGAGGCGCGCGACGCGGTCCCCTGGCCTGACGATTACCTGCCTACTCCCCAGCAACTTGCCGCCAAGGTGCTGGAGCTGGAGGCGGGGATGTCGCTCGACAAGGACCGGCCGGAGCAGCCTGTCGTCGCATTCCGGCTTTCCTACAGCGATGTGTCGGACGAGAGTCTGCTGCGGCTGCTCTTGGAAATGCCGCGCCTCAAGGAGTTGAACCTGCGGACGGTGCTGGTCGGCGACCCTCTTGCGAAGGGGATATACCAGTTGACCGAGCTGTCGTCGCTGGCCCTCGTTGATAGCCGCATCTCGGATGCGGGGCTGCGGCATCTGGCGAGGCTGGCAAGCCTGCGCGAGTTGTCGCTGCGCGATTCACGGGTCACCGACGCCGGGCTGCTGCACCTGGCTGCGCTGCGGAAACTGGAATCGCTCGACGTTCGTGAAACGCACGTGACCGATCATGGACTTTTCAGTCTGCAGCAAGCCCTGCCGGCCTGCCGGATCAAGTATTAGGACCATCCGGCGCCCGGGGCTAGAATGGCAAGCGCCACGAGTAAAAAGGCGCCGAAGACAAACGCCAGCAGGATGGCATAGCCCGCCCTGTTGCCGTGGGCGACCAGCATACTGCCGGTGAACAGAGTCACAATCAGTGCCAGAATGACCAGCCAGGCGATGGCGACGGGCAGCGTGACGGCCACGGCGGCCGACATGAACACGCCGGTGGCGGTCGTCGCCAACAGCATCGTCCGCAGGCTGAATTGAAGATGCGGCCGGGTTGCCTGGAGGCGGTCGCCCGCGCCGTGGCGCAAGAATTGGACCCGTGCGTTTCGCAGCCGGCGCCATGTGGCCCAGGCATCCAGCCGCAGCAGCAGCAGGTGCACGGTCAATGCGACCATGACCAAGCCGCACGGCGGAAACAGGATGAACAGCCAGCAGGCGCAAGCCACCCAAGCCGCGGCCAACAACATTCCGCGGACGGTAACTGCGATGGGGGAGTTGGTGTCATCCGGTCGTTGTCTCGAATGAATATTCCACGCGGCGGAACGTGACCAGGTCGTCTTCGAGCACGGCGTAGCAGGCCCGCGGATCGTCGTCGCGAGGCTGGCCCACCGAGCCGACGTTGATCATCGTCTTTTGTCCGATCAGGCGATACTCATGGCCAAGCTCCTCCGGAGTGAAAAAGGCCAGGTCGTGCGTGAACACGCCGGGCAGGTGCGTGTGGCCTTGAAACGAGTACAGATCGACCCGTGAGAAGATCGCTTCCATCTTGGGCGGGTTGTAGATATCCTCGGGGAAAACGTACTCGTCGAGCGGTCTGCGGGGTGAGCCGTGGACAAAGAGGATGCCGCCTTCGCGCCTCGGTGTGCGGCAACCCGGCCAAGAACTTTCGGCGCTTGAGGTCGCCGGCCGAGTCGGCGCGATCCGAACCGGCGGCAGCGGGCCGCAGCCATTGAAGCTGATCCTGGTCGCCTCGGATGCAGTAGTCCATCGCCATCACCAGATCGACGCACTCGCGTGGGTGCGGGCCGTAAGCGATAATGTCGCCCAGGCAGCCGACCTCGTTGATTCGCTGCCCGCGAATATCCGCCAGCACCGCCTCGAGCGCGGCAAGGTTGCCGTGGATATCGCTGACGATGGCTCGCTTCACGCCCATCGGTTGATGTCGAAATGAAGCCAAATTTGAAGGATCATGGAATCACCCGGCACCATCCGCGAACGCATCTTGCGTGAAACGCTTGACGCGCCGGGCTTCGAAGAGGCGGTACGGCTCGTCGGCATTCTCTTCGAACGGCGTATTGTCCTCTCGAAGGAGTTTTGGGCTCTGCTCGGCCATCAGACAGTGCGGCCTCCGCTGGAGCCGCTCGAACCGCAGGAGGGGTCGCGCCTGGTGGGCGAGCTGTTCGGCTTCGATTGTGACGCCCTGTTCCTGTCCTTCCGAAAGAACTGGTCTGCCATCAGGAACGACCCACACGCTCGCGGCCTGGTCGGTCGGATCGAAGCGCACACATACGTGGAACACCTGGAACCATGGTCGGAGACTCCGTAGCCAGGTTCTCCGGACAAATTGGGGCGAGTCGGGCCGGCACTGGCTACGGATACGACCAGAAAGAAATCATGCAAGCGAACAGCCCCATGAGGATCATCACCAGTCCCAAGAAAAGTACAAGCCCCGCCAGTGCGCCAACCTCGACGCGGTGAAACAGCCCGCCCACGGCCGCCCCCGCGGTCACGAACAAGAGCGTTCCCAAGACCGGAGCCAGCACGATTCCCAGTTCGCTGTCGCCCGTGCGCCCCGCCCACGTGAGCAGGGCCAGGAATGTACAGATCAAGGCCACCTCCGCGAGAAGATGGCGCAGGCCGAACCGCAGTTTCACCACTCGAACCTTTCTGTCCCGCACCAATCAACAAGACAAGACAAGAGACACGGAGATTGCCACAAAAAGGCACGAAAAGACACAAAAACACGAGCGCGGAAGAATCTCGGCATAAGCGTCATGCTGCTACCCCGTTTCGAGTCGCTCTCGTACGCCCCTCCTTTGTTGTGCCTTTTCGTGTTTTTTGTGGCGATTCCTTTCGTCTTTTCGTCTTCGTTTGGCTAGTTGGCGAGCGCCTTGCGTTTCCGCCTGCCGTCGAAGACGGTCGCCAAGCCGCCGCCAATGCAGCCCAGCAGGATCGCCCAGAGCGAGTGGCCGATCTCGTGAAAGCTCGACTGAGAGACAAGGCCCATCGCTGAGATGTTCCTTCCACGACCACGGGACAGTTCGACATATCGCGCGTACGACACACCAGGAAGCATGTCCGTCTGGCGGGCTGGCGCTACGACCCGGCTCCCGAGGAAATATCGCGCGTCCGGCGAATCGGCAACTGCTTGCTTCGGGAGCATCGGCTCGAGACGGTTGAGGGCCGCGGTGGTCAGAAGATCGCCCTTCATGTTCTCCAGCCAGGGCTGCTGGCTCAACAGCAGGTATCCCCAGCCGCAGATGGCAAAGCCTCCCGCAAAGACCCTCGACTTGTCGGGCAGATAAAAGGCGCCCACGCCGGCGGCCAGCAGGGCGGCAAGCGTGGCAGTCACGACGATTCTTGCCCAAACGGGCGTGGCGTACACCAGCGCGGCACAGCCCAGGGCCACCAGCGGAACGGCAAGCAGCAGGCTGACCAGAGAGAAGCGGGTCATGGCGGCACTCCCTAGAAAAACGGGGCCGGGACAGGACTCCCCTATTATCGGAGGGTCCGAAAGCGGCGGTCAAGCCGCACGCTCTCTCGCTGCCGCCCCGGCGAACCGTTACCCGGTAAGCCGCGCGGTACGATCCCGGATCAACCGCTTGTATTCGGCCTTCTGGTCGGCCGGGAGAAAGCCGCGGTCAACAAGCGCGGAGGCTTCGGCCAGAACGGAGGCCTGATTCTTCAGCACCCGCAGCGCTGTTTTCTCGGGCAGCCCGCAGTAAGCGGCGAATCCGAGCCAGGAATCGCGATCCAGTTTGTCTCTTTTGCCCGTGACCGGCAATGCAAGGGGGTCATCGGGTATCACCAGCCGCGTGCAGACCAGGTCGTAAGCCGGCGTGAGCCGCACTATCCCTTGCTGATCGACAAGGAGCGAGAAGTTCTTTAGGTGCATGTCTCCATTGCCCGACCACCAGGCAAAGACCAGCAGGCGGTACAGCTTGAGAATTTCGATCAGCGGCTCGCTAGCGTAGTGTCGCAGCAATCGGACGAGCATCTCCGCCGAACCATCGTACTTGTCCTTCGCCGACTTCTCGGCGAGCTGGCAAAAATCCTCCTGGCGGAGCTTGCGGCCGTCGGGCAGCCGGTCGAAGCGGCGGACGACATAGGCCAGCGAGTCATCCTTAAGCGACACCAGGCCGTACTTGCCGACTTCGATGCCCGACAGTTGCGCCAGCCGCGTGCTCAGATGCTCGTTCTGCGGCAAGGCCGGGTAGGTCTCGGTCTGCGGCTTGAGAATGTACCGCCCGCCCGACGACGCGACCTGCAGCGTCTCGCGGTCGGCCGAGAGGTTGACGGATATCTTCTTCTGAATGCCGGACAGCGACGTATGCCCGATCATCGCCAGGGCGGCCGTGTGCAGCTTGCCTACCTCAACGTCGAAGCGCGGCGCCTTGGCCGTTCCAAAGAGCCCGCGCAGGCAGCGCGGATGATAGTCGCCATCCCCTGGAACATCGCCCAGGCAGATTCGGCAGATGCCGTTCACGAAAGCTCCTCCGCGTCCGCCGGGACGATTTCCACGGCGCCGACGCAGTCGGCGCAGGTGGCCACAAGCAGGCCAAACGCATCGTCTTTGGAGATTTTGAGCTTCTTGGTGGCCAGCTCCAGCAGCCAGCCTTCCGGCAAAAGATTCTCGAAGAAGGGATGCAGACCATCGGTCACGTACGGCTCCTCACACAACGGCAGCGTCAACGACACGGGCACCGCCTGGGGATTGGCAAGCCAGTGGGGGTCGTAACGGAACGTGACTTGCCTTCCGGCTTCCGTCAACAGGCCGGCGGCCTGGCCGTCGAGCCGGACAATCGCGGTGCGCGGCTTCATGGTGCATCGTCCTTCATCTCAGGCTCGACAATGCCCAGCGTCTTGCCGAAGACGGAGAGCACCTTTTGAACCGCGTTCAAGCGCACCGATGGCTTGCCCCGTTCCAATTCAGAGATGAAGCGCGGTCCGACCCCAGCCAGTTCCCCCAGCTCCTTCTGAGAGAGCTTGCTCGCCCTTCGACGGGCGCGAACAAACTCTCCAATTTCCGCTCCAGCTTCCCGGGCCACAAAACGCCTCGTAATGATCCCCTGGTTATTCCCGAACGGGTCGATTTCCCACTCACGCGGCAATTCTACCCCAAAAAACGGCCGCTCATCAATAAAACGATCCCGATCGGGAATAAAATGTATAAACTTCGCACTGGGAGACATTTAGGTCGCGTACACGCGGTATTCATTCCCGATCGGGAATGGATGTCGACCTGGCGAAAGCTTTTGACACGGCCAGCGCCATCGGGCCTTGTCGCTCGTCGCCGCGTCCGCAGTTGCGTCCTTTTCGTTCGGCCCCCGTCTGTATGGGTGAGAGGCTGAAAGTCAGCCGCAAACGGAACCCATACGCAGGGAGAAAAAACATGAGCCAGGAATCCGCAGTGCAATTCGAGACAGCCAGCCGCATCCACGTGGGGCTGGCTGTGAAAAATTTGGAACGGTCGGTCGACTTTTACCGGACCCTGTTCGGCCGGCAGCCGGCCAAGACGCGGCCGCACTACGCCAAGTTCGAAATCGCCGAGCCGCCCGTGAACCTGGCGCTCAATGAAGTGGGCGGCCAGACCGGCCCGAACAACCCAGTCGCTCACTTCGGCATCCAGGTCAAGTCGACGGAGAGCGTGAAGCAGGTCGCCGAACGGCTGCAAAAGGCTGGGGCCGCAATCGAGATCGAAGAAAACGTGGCCTGCTGCTATGCTGTGCAGAACAAGATCTGGGCCGCCGACCCTGACGGCAACAAGTGGGAAGTTTATGTCGTGCTGGACAACGAGGGATCGCAGCACCACTCGTCGCAAACGGCGTGCTGCCCCCAAATGGGCGACATCCGGGAGGCCGTCCAGCGGGGAGATTGGTCGGCTCTGAGGTCGGCATTCGAGACGGCAGGCCCAATGCCGGCCCAGAAGCCGGACCTGGCGTCGGCCTGCTCGTGCTCGGCGGCAAGCGGCCCGAAAGGACTTGGACGATGACAGGGCCTTCCACCGAATCGGTCTGGTTGCAACTCAGCGGCGACCTGCGGCGGT
>JBBDNX010000552.1:0-3799 GCA_040877345.1 Pirellulales bacterium | reverse complement strand
GGTCCCCGACGATCACCTGGCCGACGATCTGCTCCAGGAGACGTTCATGCGGATTCACCGCAATATCGAGCGTCTCAACGAAGCGGACCGCCTGGCCGCCTGGGTCTACCAGATCGCCCGCAACGTCGTCCATGACCACTATCGCAACGCGGCGCCAAACACCGTGGCGCTTGCCGATGCTGCCACCGTTTCCGGCGATGAGGCCGCAAGCGGCCAGTTGCGCGGCCAGGCCGGCCAGTGGCTCGACGAGCTGATCCGTGAGCTGCCGGACAAGTACCGGCAGGCCGTGCAGTTGTCCGAGATCGAGGGTCTTGCGCAGCAGCAGGTGGCCGAGCGGCTGGGCCTGTCGCTGTCGGGCGCGAAATCGCGGATTCAGCGGGGCCGGGCGATGCTCAAGAGCGTGCTCGACCAGTGCTGCACGTTCGAGTTCGACCGGCGGGGCAACCTGCTGGGCGCCGAACCGAAGCCCGACCGCACGGTCTGCCTCGATTGCGACGAGGGACACGACCCGACGCGCCCTTGTGCTTGAGGAGCTGCACTGGCAGCCAGCGCGAACCGCGCCCCTCGATGACGTGTCGAGATTGCGGGGCACGGAGCCGCAGCACGCAAGTCGCGAAACAAATGGGAACGGCAGAAATCCTTGATCGTGTTCGTCAAGCGGCCCTTGAAAGCAGGGCGGATGACGACGCCTGCGAACCTTATGTCGTTGAACTACTGCAATGCTACGTTTTGCACCGGCCACACGACGCTTTTGCCTGGTACGTACTGGGCGATTCATTGAGGGTTCTGGGGAGAGCCAGGCAGGCACGGGCAGCCTTGCTTCGAGCCTTGTCGTTGGCGCCGGCCGAGCGGAAATACGTCATCCAGATCAGACTCGCCATGCTTCATCAAGACCGTGGGTGTCAGGCCATAGCCGAGAGATGGTTTGCCCTTGCGTCCCGTGACGAGGCGACTGCCGACCTGGGCTGGTTCTGGATCTTCCGGGGTGCGAATCTTGCGCTAGCCGAAGCGTTCGAAGAGGCCGAGCAATGCCATCGCCGCGCGTCCCAATTGCCAGGCGATCCAGACGAGGCGTTCTTGAATCTCGGCTACGTGCTGCGCGCTCAGCGCAAGTATGCCGATGCAGAGGCGGCCTTTGAGCAGGCCCTCGATCTCACTCCGGACTATCCGGAGGCCGAAAAGGCACTGGCCGGGCTCCGCCAGTTGCCGTCGGCATTTTCCTTGATCGAGCCTCTGGCCGCGCATCCCATAACACGACTCAACGGTCGAGTCTAAGCGGTGTCTGCAACATTCGCCGAGGCGGTCCACTCGCCGGGAGCGCCGTGCGGCCCTCCGGCACGGTAGCCGGTGACCGGCTCGAAGCTGCCGGGTGGCCGAAACTCCACGGCGGCAGCGCGTCGCCGACGGCGAGGCCCAAGAGCGTGCCTCGTCTGCGATCGAGGAGGCTATTGGGCATCCTGCATCAGGCTCCTTTGGCAAGCCGGTAGCGGCGGTCGGCCTCGTCCCAGTCGATGTGGGTCATGAACTTCTCGACATACTCGGCCTTGCGGTTCTGGTAATCGATGTAAAAGGCGTGCTCGTATACGTCGATCACGACCAGCGGCACGGCCATCCACAAGATGCCCATGGAGTGCTCGTCGCTGACGACATTGTACAGCCTGCCGTTGACCGGATGCCGCACGAGCATCGCCCAGCCGGCCGCGTCCTTGGCGCTGGCTTGAAAATCGTCGGCCCAGGCGTCCAGCGAGCCGAAGCGGCCCTCGATCGCGCGGCGGATGTCGTCGCCGGGATCAGGCGCCCGGGGGGCGAGCCCGTCGAAGTACATCTCGTGCAGCACGACGCTGTTGCCGCGGCTGTTGATCAATCGCTTCAGCGTGGGGTAGGCGGCCGGATCGAGGGGGGTGGCTTCCTTGAACGATTGCTCGAGCCGGGCGTCGGCGGCGGCGTAGGCCTTGAGCGCGCCGCCGTAGTGGGCCGCGTGGTGAGGCGCGATCTGCTCGGCGCTCAAGAAGTCCGGAATCGACTTGTGCTTGAGCGGCTTGAGCGATCCGGTCACCAGGCCGCTTTCGGCAAAGGCGTCGTCGCCCGCAATGGTGTTGCGGCCGGCTTCGTCGGCCGGCGCCAAGCCGGCTGCCAGCAAGTTTCCTGCCGCCGCTCCGGAAGAGGCGAACAAAAAGTTCCTGCGAGAGAATGGACTCATGGTCGTTCTCCAGTAATGAGGCCGGTAAGGAAAGTTGTCGATCGTCGTGCCGGTGCCGATTAACCGCTTCGAGCGGGCGGCAGAAATGCGACTCGTTTCGGTGCAGCGCCGACTCGGGCCTTTCCCAGGGATCTTAGCTTCCCCTCTGCCGTCATTTCGACCAGTTCCAGGGTGCCGTCGCCGATGTTGCTCACCAGCACCCGCACCGGGCCGGTCTTCGGGCCCGGAATCCGTTCCACGCAACAGGGCTTCGAGACGCCGGTGAGGCGGTCGAGGAGCTCGCCGCTGCTCACGTCCACGGCATCGAGGCAGGAATGCCCTTCGTTCGCCCCCAACACGATGTTTGGCCGCACGGATTCGACGCCGTGGTAGGTGACTTCCTGCGGAGGCGATTCCGACTCCGGCGGCGCGTGCTCGAAGAGGCGTGTCACCTGGCCCGTCTCGGTTTCCATCTCGAAGAAGCCGTTCACCCAGAACGAACCGAAATAGACCTTCGACTCGTCGGGCGAGAAGGTCAGGCTCCGCGGGTTGACGTTGATCTGATGGAACTTGACCAGCTTGCGGCCGGCCGGATCGATGATGGCGATGCCGGTGACTTTCTTGCAGGTGACGTAGGCGTGCTTTTTGAGCGGCCCATACTTGACGACGTGTGGAGCGCTGCACCCCTCGATGCGGAAGGCTTCTTGCATCGTGCCGACGTCGATGCCCACCACGTCGTCGCTGTAGAAGTTGGCCACGAGAACGTGCCGGCCATCGGCGCTGGTGATGATGTGGTCGTTGTGCATGGGGCCGATGGGCGTCTTGCCCTTCTGCTTGAAGTCGGGGAGCGAGTAGAACTTGACGCACTCTTCGTCCTCGACGCCCACGGCCACGGTCTTGCCGTCGGGGCTCACGGCGATGCCGTAGGGGCGAGGGCCGACCGCGTACCGCTCGATCTCCTCCAGCGAATCGAGGTCCACCAGCGACACCGAGGCATCCTGCGTATTAACGACGAAGACTTGTTTGGGGGCCGCCTCGCTCGCTGTCTGCGCCACCACCGCGGGCGGAGCCCATGCCGGGCAACTGGACACGAGCAGGATCGCGGCGATCCGGTGGATTCGGACGTTCATGGCAGATCTCCTTTCTGGTGTGGCGATGCTCCACGTAGAATACCCGCTCTAGGCCCCGCGGTCGATTACGGCCAGATTAGAACGTGTTAAATCCCGCGGCCGTCCGATTCCCTTCCAGCTCGTTGTCGAAACGCCGGCACGTTATGACTGAACAGCGCCATTATCGCCTGCATCGCGAGGAGCCCCTAGCGCGCCGGCGAATTAATCCACACGGTTCCCGCCCAGACGATCGATGCCGCGGCCCAGGCGGCCAGGCTGAAGCGGAAGGCGGCATCGTCCGGCGGAATCAGCGCCCGTCCCAACAGCCAGCACGCCGGGGCAAGCGCCAGGCAGCCGACGGTAAACCGCCCAAGGGGCGACCTGAGCAGGCGCGTGAAGCGAATGGAGAACCCCCGTATCGTATCTGGTCCACAGAGCGGCGATTTGTATGGATTTTCGTTCATGGCCATTCCCATCGTACAAGTTCCATGACCGGGACGTACGTCCGAAG
>JBBDNX010000551.1:0-15784 GCA_040877345.1 Pirellulales bacterium | reverse complement strand
GCGTGCTCGACGCCTTGGAACCAATGCTTGCCGCCACGCGAGGCGGCCTCGGCCATCCGACCCGCCTGCCCCACGGCCCGGTGAAACCAGCGGCCGCACGAAAGAAAGGGGACATTCTAAGGGACATTCTACTTTGTTGTCTTAGAAAGTAGAATGTCCCTTAGAATGTCCCCTTTCTTTTATTCAGGGACGCTCAAACTCCCCCAGACTGTCCCGCACGACCGCAAACACCTCTGCCTTCGATACATCCAGTCCGACGCAAACCGGGCCCTCCGCAATCCGTCCCAGCACCTCCGAAACCTTCACCTCCTTGACGACCGTCGCTCGATAGGCTCTCTTTCGCATGGGGGATGACCTCCTACGAGTAGTGGTTGACCAAAATCAAACCCTAGCTCAACTCGAGGTATCCCCCCTTTCTCACGCTCCAGAATCTGGAGCGGATCCCCCTATTGCTTATAGCCAACTTATTTCTTTCTTATTTCTTTTTTCATACAGGTTTTTTCCCCCTTCCGTTCCAATCAGCAATCAGGCAAACCAAACCCTGCACAAGTCGCATCACCATCACCACAGGAATCCACCAGACAGCAATCCAGATAAAGACCGAGGGAGCTAACACCCATAGCAAGCATCCAAAGGGAAGGGAAAACGCGAGCAAACGCAGTCCCACCTTATCCAGCCGCGCACATTCTTCAGACGTAAAACTGGCGCAACATAGCCCAACAGACAGCGCCACGAGTACTGTCGCGATTGCACTTTGAAAGAAAACCACACCAATAAGAGCACCGGCCGTACCAGCTATCAGAAAAGTCTTGGAAACACTAAGGGGCATTAGCGACCTCTCCCTACTGCCCGGCGTGGTCGGAGGGCTTGACGCCAGGCTTGAACTTGCCGGTCGCGAAGGGAAGCGGGGCGTAGTCGCCCACCAGAGTCACCTTCGACTCGGCGGGAATCCGGTCCTCCATACCCAGGCACCAGTAGCTGGCGTTCACCAGCAGACGGCGCAGCCCTTCGCTCGAAAGATCCTGGCTGGCGCCCATCGTCGTCGTGAAGACGCGGCCCGTCTTGCCCCGCGAGCCGGTGTAAGTCTTCACCCAGGCGATCGGCATCATCGGGTCGTTCTGCGCGCCCGCGGCCGGCTCGTCCGTCGGTTTCATGCCTTCCACGACCTGCCCCATCACCAAGGGTTGACTGTCGCCGGGCAAAGGCATCCGGACGCCGTAGACGTCCGTGGGGCCCCAGATGTCGCCGTCGGCGATCCCCCGCAAGATCGGGTGGTCCCCCGCGCCCTCGGCAACCAGGCCGCGAGTGCTCTGGCTGCCGTGCTTGCCGTGGTGGCTGATCCACGTCTCCCCCAGCACCTGGCGGCCGAAGCCGCCGTCCCATTCGGTGCTGCGCCAACCGTACCTGGCGTACTCGCCCGTATCCAGGTCGAAGGCGTGCGTCGAGGTCCGCATGCCGATGATGGGGCGCCCCGACTCGACGTACTTTACAATGTGCTTCATCTGTTCGTCCGGCAGGCGGCGGAAGCGAGTGAAGATCACCATCAGGTCGGCCGATTCGAGCGCCTCCAGGCCGGGGATGTTGTCGTTCTGGTTTGGATTGATCGTGCCGTCTTGGCGGTCGATGGCGAACAGCACCGTGCAGCGGAAGCCGTGATGGTTGGCCAGGATCTTGCCGAGCTGCGGCAAGGCCTCCTCGGAACGGTACTCTTCGTCTCCGCTGATGAGAACGATGTGCTTTCCGCTGCCGGGGCCCTTGCCGACGTACACGACCGACGTCTCGTCCGGCTCGGCCGCCGCGGCGGCTGGCAGCCATGGACAGAACGTCCCAGTCAATAGGGCCACGATCAACGCCCACATGGAATGACTCGGCTTGTGCATCATGGAGCCTTTCGTTTTTTGCCGCCAGGACCGTTTGCCGCCGGACCGTGCCACGCTGCCAAAAAAACATGGTACCAAAAAACATGGTAACGCGCCGGCCGCCCGGTGTCGCATCAGTCGCGGCGGCCCCGCTCGAAATCCTTAAAACCTTCGAGAATGTGATCGGGCCAGGTGAAGCGCGGGGCGTCCTCCGGGCGGTAGCCGTCCAGATGGCCGGGCGCGCTGCGCTCGGCCGGGACCGAGTAGACCCAGGGATCGTCGCCAAACACCTCGGCGATCAGGCCGGCCAGCGCCGGGTCGTACTCTTTCAGCGCCTCGCGCGTGCCCACGTGGTTGTGGTCGCGCGTATTGACGCGGTTCGTGTTGAACCACGACTGCACTCCCTCCGCCCAGTACTCGTTTTTGTTCGTGGCGGCATACGTGCCCTTCCAAAGCTCTGTTTCCATTGCCTTGGCATAGATGCCGGCAAGCCGTGCATCGAACGTTTCGTCGACCGAGTTCAAACCCATCTCGTGGATGGCATGGGCGAACTCATGGACCAGGATGTTCTCACCCACGTACGGGTCGCCGGGGTAGCTCAACAGGTTCTCTTCGCCGCAACTGACGGCCGGCCGGCGGCGCGTGGCCCCCAGCCCGCGGGCCCGCTTGTTCCAATACTCCGGCGGCGCCAGGTCGCTGTGCTCCGGCACGTCGGTGGTGAACTCATTGTGGGCCATCACCGCCAGCCGCGTCCTGCTTTTCCTCAAGGCCTCGGCCAGGTCGTCTCGCCCGGACAGCATCCGCTGGACCAGCCAGGCCGCCTCCAGCAAGGCGTAGTCCGAAACTTTCTGCGAGCCGAGCACGGGAATCGGGGCGTCAGGCACGCACTTTGCATAGAACGGCGCGAGCGCCAGCTCCTCGCGCAGCGCAGCGGGTACTTCAGCCACGCCCAGCGGCTCGCCCGCTGCGGCCGTTGCGACGCACAACACCAGCACCAGCAAGACGGCCTTGCCCAGCATTTGCCCTCTGCCGATCGGCCTGTCGATCATGACGCAATTCCCTCTTGGGTCGGGCGCGGGACGCCGAGCGCCGGCCTGCTCCGCAGGTCGGCGCACGCAAGCCATCATACAAGCGGAACTCACTGCCGGCCGCCATGGGGGCGGTCGGATTCGCTGGCGGCCCGGCGGCTTTCAGCGAGGCGGCGGCTGCCGTATAGTCTAAGCTGTAGCACGGCGGCTCGCCGGGATAAAACCCCGGTGAACTCGCTCGTTGCAGCGACCGCCCGCGGCCGCACCTTCGTCTGCCAAGGAGTCCTGTCTTATGATCCGCCGCCCAGCGATTGAGTGGCCGCTGCTGACCGCACTCGTGTTGTTGCTCCCCTCGTTCGTTCGAGCGGCTGAGCCGCAGCCCATCCGCGTCCTGTTCCTGGGCGACCAGGGGCACCACCGGCCGGCCGAGCGGTTCGCGCAGCTTCAGCCGGTGCTCGCGGCCCGCGGCATCGAGCTGACCTATACCGAAACGCTCGACGACCTGGCCGCCGGTTCGCTGGCCCGCTTCGACGGCTTGATCGTCTATGCCAACATCGAGCGAATCTCGCGGGAGCAGGAGCGGGCGCTGCTCGATTTCGTGGCCGGCGGCAAGGGGTTCATTCCGATCCACTGCGCGTCGTACTGCTTCCTCAACTCGGACCGGTACATCGAGTTGGTCGGTGCCCAGTTCCAGCGGCACGGGACCGGTGTTTTCCGCACGACGGTGGCCGAACCGCAGCATCCGCTGATGCGCGGCTTCGAAGGATTCGAAAGCTGGGACGAAACCTACGTGCACCAGCGGCACAACGAGAAAGACCGAGTCGTGCTGGAGTTCCGGCCCGACGAAGGCGGACGCGAGCCGTGGACGTGGGTCCGCACGCATGGAAAGGGCCGCGTCTTCTATACCGCCTGGGGGCACGACGAGCGGACCTGGGGTCATGGGGGTTTTCAGAACCTGCTCGAGCGCGGAATCCGCTGGGCGGTGGGCGCGGACCCGGGCGAAGTCCCGGCCTTCGCCGAGCGCCCCCGGATGACCGAGCCGCGGACCGACGTGGCGCCTTTCGAATATGTCGAAGCGGAGATCCCCTTCTACCCGGCCGGCGAGAGATGGGGCACGGTCGGCGAGCCGATCCACCAAATGCAGTTGCCGCTGGTGGCCGAGGAATCGCTGAAGCACTTCGTGACCCCGGTCGATTTCGAGGTGCGGTTGTTCGCCTCGGAGCCGGACATCGGCAAGCCGATCGACATGAACTGGGACGCCGCCGGCCGCCTTTGGATCGCCGAAACGGCCGACTACCCCAACGACCTGCAGCCCGAAGGCCAGGGGAACGACCGCATCCGCATCTGCGAGGACACCGACGGCGACGGCCGGGCCGACCGGTTCACCGTCTTCTGCGACAAGCTGAGCATCCCCACCAGCCTCGCCTTCGCGCAGGGGGGAGTGATCGTTCACCAGGCCCCGCACACGCTTTTCTTCAAGGACACCGACGGCGACGACGTGGCCGACGAGCGGCACGTGTTGTTCACCGGCTGGTCCACGGCCGACACGCACGCCGGGCCCAGCAACATGCAATACGGCCTGGACAACTGGATCTGGGGCATGGTGGGCTACGCGGGGTTCGAAGGCCACGTCGGCGGCGAGAGGCATTCCTTCCAGACCGGCTTTTACCGGTTCCGCCCCGACGGCTCGAAGATGGAGTTTGTGCGCAACACCGACAACAATTCCTGGGGCGTGGGGATCAGCGAGGAGGGGCTCGTCTTCGGCTCGACGGCCAACGGCAACCCAAGCGTCCACGTGCCGATCGCCAACCGCTACTACGAATCGGTGCGGGGCTGGTCGTCCAGCGTGCTGCCGCCCATCGCCGACAGCGCTCGGTTCTACCCCATCACCGACAACGTGCGGCAGGTCGACCACCACGGCAACTTCACCGCGGCCGCCGGGCATGCCCTGTACACGGCGCGAGCGTATCCGCGCGAATACTGGAACCGGGCCGCTTTCGTGAACGGGCCGACCGGGCACCTGACCGCCACGTTTTTGATTGAAGCGGCCGGCAGCGGCTTTCGCTCCAAGAATGCCTGGAACCTGGTTGCCAGCGACGACCAGTGGAGCGCGCCGATCATGGCCGAAGTCGGACCCGACGGGCACGTGTGGATCATCGACTGGTACAACTACATCGTGCAGCACAACCCCACGCCGGCTGGCCACAAGACCGGTAAGGGCAACGCTTATGAGAGCGAGCTGCGCGACAAGAAGCATGGCCGCGTCTATCGCGTCGTCTACACCAAGGCCCCCGCTGATGAGCCGATTTCCCTGGCCGGCGCGGCGCCCGAGCGGCTTGTATCGGCCCTCGGGCACGGCAACATGTTCTGGCGCAGGCACGCGCAGCGGCTGCTGGTCGAGCGCGGCGGCCTGGACGTGCTGCCCGGACTGGCCCGAATCGCCGCCGAGCGGAGCGTCGACGAAATCGGCCTGAACGCGGCGGCCATCCATGCCTTGTGGACAATGCACGGCCTCGGGGCGCTGGACGGCGCCAACGACCAGGCGACTGCGGCCGCCGTCGCGGCTCTCGAGCACCGATCGGCCGGAGTGCGGCGGGCCGCCGTGTCGGTCCTGCCCCGCACGGCCGAATCGATCGACGTGGTTCTTTCGAGCCGCCTGCTCGATGACCAGAACCCGCAAGTTCGAATGGCGGCCCTGTTGGCACTGGCCGAAATGCCCTTCTCGCGTCCGGCCGCGGAGGCAGTCGCCGGATTGCTCCACTCGCGATCCGCGGCAACCGACCGTTGGATGTTGGATGCCGCGACCAGTGCCGCAGCGGCGCACGACCTGGCGTTCTTGAAGGCGATGGCCGCCGGTCCGGCCCTGGCTGCCGCCGCGGAGCCCCAAGCTCGACCCGGCGACGAGCCGAGGGGCGGACCACGGAATCGGATGCGCCGACCAACGCCGCTCGGCGTCGTCACGACCGTGGCCGAGCATTACGCCCGCGGCGGGCCTGCCGACACGGTCGGGTCCCTGGTTTCCGATCTGACCGGGGCACCGTCCAGCATGACTGAAGCAATCGTCGAGGGGCTGGCGCTCGGCTGGCCGGCGGATCGTCCCGCACCGCTGGAGCAGGCGGACGAGGAGTCGCTGGCGGCGCTGTTCAAGCGCTTGTCGCCGGCCGCCCAGGGTCGGCTGGTCACGCTGGCTGCACGTTGGGGCAGCTCAATACTCGAAACACAAGCAGCCGAGATCCGCCAGTCGTTCCTGGCGATGGCGGCCGACGACGAGCAGCCGGAGCAGGCCCGCATGGAGGCCGCGGCCCAGTTGATCGAGCTGGCACGCGCCGACGCGGACGCCGTGAACGAACTGCTCGGGCTCGTCACGCCCCGCACCAGTCCGGAGCTTGCCGCGGGGCTATTGGAGGCCGTGGGGCGCAGCCAGGCTGCCGAGGCCGGTGAGGCGCTGGTCGAGAGCCTGGCGCGGCTGACGCCCGCCGGTCGCCCGGCGGCCTTGCGGATCCTGTTGAGCCGGACCGATTGGACCGAGTCGCTCGTCGGAGCCGCCGAGCAGGGCACGTTGGAGTTGGCCGAGCTGTCGCTGGATCAGCGGCAAGGCTTGATCGCTCATCCCCAGGCGTCGATTGCCGCCCGGGCGAAGGAGCTATTGTCGAAGGGGGGCGGCCTGCCCAGTCCCGATCGCGAGAAAGTGCTGGACGAGCTGATGCCGCTCACCCAGCAACGAGGCGATCCGTTGGCGGGCAAGCAGGTCTTTGTCAAGCAATGCGCCAAATGCCACGTACACGGCGGCGAGGGGACCCAGGTCGGCCCCGATCTGACCGGCATGGCCGTGCATCCCAAGGCCGAGCTGCTCACGCAGATCATCGATCCCAGCCGTAGCGTGGAGGGGAACTACCGCGTGTACACGGTAGTGACGGCCGACGGGCGGGTGTTCGCCGGGCTGCTGGCTTCCGAGACCAAAACCTCGGTCGAGCTGTTCGATGCCGAGGGGAAGAAGCAGGTGCTGGTGCGTGACGAGATCGAGGAGCTGGCGGCCTCGTCGAAGTCGCTGATGCCCGAGGGGTTCGAGAAGCAGGTCACGCCCGATGAACTGGTGGACCTGTTGGAGTTCTTGGCGCAACGGGGCAAGTACCTGCCCATTCCCTTGACGCGCTCAGCCACCATCGCCAGCACGCAAGGCATGTTTTACAGCGAGCAGGCTATTGCCGAGCGGCTCGTGTTCGACGACTGGTCAGCCAAGACGTTTCAGGGCATTCCCTTCCAACTGATCGATCCTCAAGGGGGCCGGGTGCCCAACGTGGTATTGCTGTATGGCCCGCACGGCAAGTTCCCGCCGACGATGCCCAGGGCGGTGAGCCTGCCTTGCAATGCGCCGGCCAAGGCGGTGCACCTGTTGAGCGGCGTGAGCGGCTGGGGCCATCCGCTGGGCGAGAAGGGATCGGTTTCGCTGATCGTCCGGCTGCACTACGACGACGGCCGGACCGAGGACCATCCGCTCAAGAACGGCGAGCACTTCGCCGATTACATCCGCCGCGTCGACGTGCCGGGCTCGGCGTTCGCTTTCCCCTTACGCGGCCAGCAGATCCGCTACCTGGCCGTCCATCCCGAGCGGCCCGGTGTGATCCGCGAGATCGAGCTGGTCAAGGGCCCCGACGACACGGCTCCCGTCGTGATGGCCGTGACCGTGGAAGTCCGCGAGTGACGGCCAACACTGCGGACACCCGCGCGACGCTACGGAGGCCTCACGCAAAGGCGCAAGGGAGAAGCCACTGCAATCGGGTCCTCATTGCTTGTGAGGCGCCGCGTGCGGTACTTCGCTCATCAGGGCCAGCAGGTTCTGGTCCGGATCGCGGAAAAAGGCCATCCAGAGATCGTGGTCCGCGAGCCGGGCAATCTTGTGCGGCGGGCCGACGAACGGCACTCCTTGCGAAGACAAGGCATCGTGCGCCGACTGGATGTCAACAACCTTGAAATAGAGCACGCTGTTGGCGCCGGCCGTCTTGCCCGGCTCCGGCAGCGTCAACATCAGCCGGATGCCCGCGCAATCGAAGAACGCCATTGGGGGCACTTCGAACAGCAGCCGCATCCCCAGCGCGTCGCGATAAAAGGCCGCCGCACGCGGCAGGTCGCTCACGACCAGCGCGATCTGGCCGATCCCCGATAGTCCGAATCCCGGCCCCGCCGCCGCCATGGCGAATCTCCTTTGCTTGATCCTGAGCTGGCTGGCCGCAGCTACCGCCCGACGAGCTGGCTGGTGACCTCGTTGCCGCAGTGCCCCGCCAGTTCGATGTCCCGCACGTTGCCCAGTGTCGTCGCGCTGATGCTTTCCAGCGCGTCCCGCGTGAAGAATGCCTGGTGACCCGTGATGAGCACGTTCGGGAACGTCAGCAGCCGGGCCAGGACGTCGTCGCTGATTACCTTTTCGGAGAGGTCCTCGAAGAAGTAGTCTCCCTCCTCCTCGTACACGTCCAATGCCACCGAGCCGATCTGGCCGGATTTCAGTCCGTTGATCACGGCCTGCGTGTCGATGACCGCCCCCCGGCTGGTATTCACCAGCATGGCGCCGCGTTTCATCTGCTGGACCGCTTCGGCGTCGATCAGGCGGTAGGTGGATGGGTTCAGGGGACAGTGAAGCGTGACAATATCCGACTGGCCCAGCAACTCTTCGAGCCGCACGTACCGCATGCCGAGCGCTTCGCATTGGGGGTTCGGGTATGGATCGAAGCCCAGCAGGCGACAACCAAATCCCGCCATGATCCTGGCGACGACGGCGCCGATCTGCCCGGTCCCGACAATCCCGGTCGTTCGACCGTGCAGATCGAATCCCAGCAGGCCGTTGAGCGAAAAGTTCCCCTCCCGCACGCGGGAATAGGCCCGGTGGATCTTTCGATTCAGCGTCAGAATCAGCCCCACCGTGTGTTCGGCGACCGAATGAGGAGAGTAGCCGGGGACTCGGACCACGCGGACTGCGAGTCTCTCCGCGGCCGGGATGTCGACGTTGTTGAAACCGGCACAGCGCATCGACACGATCCGGGTGCCGCCGGCCGCCAGTTTCTCCAGCACGCCCGCGTCGAGGCGGTCGTTGACGAACGCGCAGACGACCGGGAAACCAGCGGCCAGCGCCACCGTCTCGGACGAGAGGCGCGGTTCCAGAAACACCAGATCGAACCCGTACTGCTGATTGGCAGCCGAAAGGAAATCCCGATCGTACGGCTTGCTGCTGAAAACGGCGATGCGGGTCGGCATGCGCGGTGCTCCGCTGATTCGACCAAAGCGACCCGCCAGCTTATCATCGACGCGCGCCGCGCGGCAACGCCCTTGGTGAGCCCTTACGGGGCAGATTCGGCCGCGTTACGCCGGCCCAGGCCGATTATGCGGGTAAGCTGAATGTTCGTTGGCCGCGCGAGCCTCAGAATTGCAGTTCCGAGCGCACGAACAGTCCATCGAATGACATGATGTCGGCATCGTCGGTGCCGACAAAGACGGCATCCAGGGGCGGCACCAGCGACTCGCCGTCGAACGTGCCCCCCGAGGTTCCCATGTTGAACCAGGCCTGGAAGAGCCAGCCGCCCGAGATGGTCCAGGCCGGCGTCGGGCGCCAGGCGGCCCCCAGCTCGGCTTCCAGGACCGGCACGGCGCGGGTGCGGTTGGCCTGCTGAGAGCCGGCGGCCATGCCGGGAATCCGCACTCCGGAGGCGACGTCGTAGTCGCCGATCAGGATGGCGAAGCTGCCCTTGGCCAGGAGCGAAAACTGGTTGGCGCCGCCACACCAGCTTCGACCTTCGAAGCCGAGGTGCGGTCCGGCGCCCACGAAGTCGGCGGTAAAGTCTCCGCGGCTGGTCAGGGCGCCTGCCGCGCTGAAGACCTCCGAGGCATAAAACTGGTCGATATCGGCGATCCGCAGGCCGGCCGCCACGCGGGCACTCAACCGCGAGGGGGTGGAGATGAACGACTTGGTGATATCGAGGTCGTAGACGTTCGTCCTGACTTCGGCAAAGGTGTCGATGCTCTGGCCGAGCGCGACGGTGTTGCCGAACGGATCGACGACGGTCTGGTTTGGTTGGGCGACGGTGCTTCCCACGGCAGTGTCACCCGCAAAATGCCAATACGTGCACTGCAGCGTGGTCAAGTTGTCGAGCTGGTAGCCCAGCAGGGCCCGGAAGGAGGGCTCGTAGTCGAAATCGAGCTCGGAAGCCCGCACCCGCCGGTCGAAGCCGGCCGGGGTGAGGCTGTCGGTTACGGTGACGAAGGCCACGGCCTCGCTGAAGTGGGGCCTGACGAATAGAAAATCGACGCCTGCGTAGAAGCCCCGCTCGACGCAGCCTCCGGCGGGCGAGTGCGAATCGCACGAGCATACCGAGCCGCCTCCACAGGTGGGGCAGCCGGACGTGCCTCGATGGGCCACGGGCGCCGCATTGACGAACGCCTCGTTTTCCAGCAAGCCCTCGGTCGCCGGGACCCCAGGCGCGTTGGGACTAAAGGGCTGCCAGTCAGGCTGCTGGGCCTGCGAGCTGCCGCCGCACAGCAATGCCGCTCCGACAAGCGCTTTGAGCCCGCTTAGAATCCCCACCCTGTTCATTAATGCTGCTCCACACTTTTGAGGCGTTGTGAGCAAGGTGCCATGGCTTTACCGGCGCCGCGCGCCGCCGTCGGTCGAGAAGGGCCACTTCTCGCTTCGTGCCATTCATCGGAGCCATCACCGTCGGTTGGTTAGGAATAATCGGAAAAACCGACAGATTTTACCTCGATTATCGGCGCCGCCCGTGCCAGGCGAACCGGCCGGCAAGATGGGGGCTTCGGGGAATGGTGCCGGGAGAAATTCCCAACGAGCACGCTTCGTCGGGTCACGAACCTGGTAAACGGCGCAAACGTGGGGCTGTTGCCGCGGACGCGCGAACCGGTCTAACCCCCCGCTGGATTCGCGGATTTTCCCAAGCCGGGCAACGAGCTGCGACGATTCTCAGTGTAGCAATCCCTGCCCTCGGAATATCCCGACCCACCGCCGCGCCAATCGAGTCCGCCCCATGCGAACCTCCATCGCCGTTTCCGCCCTGGTCTTATGTGCCGTGATCCTCGTCGGGCCGCGCGCTCGCGCCGATGGCCTGATCCGCGACGGGGTGGGAGCCATTTCGACGGGCCGTGGCGGCACGAATATCGGCCACTCGGACAATGCGGCCGTGATCCTGGACAACCCGGCCGGGATGGTGGGTACCCGTGGCTGCGGCTTGTTCGAGCTGGGTGTGGATACCTTGTTCACCGATTTGGACTACCGCGACGCCGACCCGAACGACGTGGACGGCAAGTTGAAAGCTTTTCCTGCCCCGGAGCTGGGTTACATTCGCAAGAGTGCCGACGGGGACTTTGCGGTCGGGCTGGGGCTGTTCATACCGGCGGGCTTTGGCGCCGAGTACGACATGGTGAACCCGATTGTGGGGCCGTCGCTGTACAAGTCGGTGGGCGTGCTCGGCAAGATCCTGCCCGGCGTGGCTTACAGACTGACCGATCGGCTCAGCGTGGGCGGTACGTTCGGCGTGGCCATCAGTCACGCCGAGTTAGAAGGGCCCTTCTTCTTGCAGACCGGAGCGCTGGCGGGCGTGCCGACGCAGTTCGATCTGCAAGCGACCGGCGCCGCGCCGACCGGGTCGCTGGGGTTCCAGTATGAGCTGACGGAGGCGACCACGCTCGGTTTGGCTTACATCAGCGAGAGCCGGTTTCGAATGGATGGCAGCCTGGGGGTGAACGTGTTCGGGCTGGCGCCGTTTCCGGTCAATAGCGATTTCGACGCCGAGGTGGACCTGGTCTGGCCCCGGTCGTTGGGCGTCGGCTTCAAGCACGATTTGTGCCGGCACCGGCGGATCTCGGCGGACGTGATCTGGTACGACTGGTCGCACGCCTTCGATCGCCTCGACTTGCAATTGACCAATTCCAGCAACCCCTTGTTCACGGGGATGCTGGGGCCGGTGATCCGCGACACTTTCCCGCTCGACTGGCACGACACGGTCTCGTTGCGGCTGGGCTACGAGTGGGCGCCGACGCTAGCGGACGTGTATCGGCTGGGCTACGTCTATCACGAAAGCCCGGTGCCCAGCACGACTCTGAACCCGTATGTCGACGGAGTGCTCGAGCATGCCTTCAGCGTGGGGTGGAGCCGGCGGCGCCCGCGGGGCATCCTCAACCTAGCCTACCAGTATTCGTTCGGCCCCGAGCGGAACGTGGTCGATAGCGCCATCGTCGGCGGCGACTTCGACAACAGTACGTTCGAGGCGCAGGCCCACTGGTTCTCGGTAAGCTGGCTGGTGCCGTTGTAGCGCCCAATGGCGGACGAGCCAATGGCGAACTAGATGTCGAAGGCGTCCCAATCGGCCGCGGCCAGCGGCTCGCCTCGCATCCCGGTCGGCTCGCCCTTCAACCATGAGTTCTCGGCGGCCAGGTTGGAGAGCAAATCCGAATTGAGCCACTTGATCACAAACGGATCGACCCACCTGAGGCCGAGGCGATACTTGCCTTCATCGGTCAACTCCAGGTTTCGGATTTCGGCCCGGAGCGGAAAACCGACGTAATTGATCTCGATCTGCTGCCCAATCCGCAGATCGAAGGCGCTCTCAACCAACAAGGCAAGACCCGCCGGCGACTCGTCGACCACCTGCCCGCTGCGAGCCATGCGGAATTCCAGGGTCTTGACCTTCGGCGCCCCACGGGGAGTCGAACGCCGCTCCTCTCCGCTCGGCGGTCCCGCCGGCGGCCCTGGGTCACTGCGCGTTTCGGCGCCGGCTTCGCTGGTCAACGCGGTAAATCTCCTGGGCGAGGCTTGCAAACCATCGCGGCAAGCTGGAATGCCGCCATCCCAGGTATACGTTACGGCAGGGCAAGGGGCAAATCGTGGCCTTGTTTCTTGCCGCCCCGGCTCGATTCGTCGCACATTCCGTCGATTCTCCTTGCTCAAGCGGTCGGGATGCGGGTTTGTTGTTCCTGCTGGGCGCAGTGGATGCACAACGCCGTATAGGGCAAGGCGGTGAGGCGGGCCTCCGGTATCAGTTGGCCGCAATGCAGGCATGAGCCGAACGAGCCCCCTTCGATCCGGTTCAAGGCCGCATCGACTTCGCCCAGCAAGTTCTCTTCGTTGTGAATGAGGATCAACTCGTTTTCCAGTCCCTCGCTGTCCCGGTCGGCATTGTGCGTGGGGACGTGCGACAGTTCGCCGGCTCCTTGAATCCTTGCAGGGACCGCTTCAATCAGCCGGTGGACCTCGCCGGTCAACCGGTTGCGCATGCCGAGCAGTTCGTTCTTGAATCGCGTTACATTCGCTTTCCGCATCGGATCCCTTTCCTTGAGCAAAAGTGGCAGGACGGATGGTTGTTTGCAAAACCCGTGCCAGCCAAGCCGGCGGTTCCCCTGCTAATCCTCGGAATCGGCCCGCCGGCGCCGGGGGGCGTACCGGGTGGCTCCGGAGGGGCGAGGCGAACGACGCCTCGGACCATCCCCTAACGCGTTTCCTGGGCAAATGGCGTTCATCGTGGATTACCTACCGCCAAGCCTACCGGAAGCGAGCGGGCCGTCCAGCACCCCGCAATCCAAAAACGCTCGCGCACGCCAAAAAAATCTCCCATGGTACGCAGATTGCTTTTGGCCCGGCAGGTTCACCAGCGCGAGTTGACCTTATTCACAACATTGTTCCGCGCGCCTGGGCCAAGAATTCAAGGGAAGACTGCCATGCGAAACCTACGACGCCAGGCCCCGCCCGCCTGGCCCACCCAGGCCGAGATCGAGGCGGCCTGCGACAAGATCCAAGCCGGTTGGACCGAGACGGAACGCCAGAAACGGTCATGTTTTGCCCACGAACCGATGGAGCTTTCTCCGGTGAGCATGGCCCGTCTCGACAGCCGATTGCGGCCGCTACCCGACTGATCCGTTGTTTCTCAATCTTACCCGGCAGGTACGAACTGCCAAGCGGGGAGGGTAAAGGAGCCTTTCCGGATCGGTTTTGTTGCCCCGGCGCGGAGGGGTTTCCGATAACACAAAGGAGCCACCCTCAAGCCAGCACCCGCCTGGAAAAGAGCGTTCGCCAAGGATGAGCCGCTCGCACACCACGCCTGGGGCCGGTCAAGTCCGGCTGGCCAAGCCGGCCCTGCTGGGCGCCATCGTGGCCGTCTGCTGGGCGTGCCTCATGCCGGCCTCCACTGCGGCTGCGCCTGAATCATCGCGCGCGGCCGGTCTGGTTCGGCCGGACCCGGACGGCCTGGCGGACGGCGATCTCGAAGTGCTTTTGGCCGGCCACCGCGGCGCGGCAACCGCTTGCTCTCATTGTGCGGCCGCCGGCAGCGAATTCTGGCTTGTGAATACCCGCTGCGCTCCGTTCTGCCGCGGACTGGACCGCGGAGTCGACAAGCTCACCTATTGGAAGCAGCAGGGCCAGGAGTGGGTCCAGTACACTCGCGAGAAGTTTGTGGCAGCCATGGATCCGCGGCTGCCCACAACATTCTATGTCCACGGCAACTTTCTGAATAACCGGCTGGCGATCAGCTCGGCCACGCGGGTCTACAACAAGATCGGCCGGGGCGCGGGTCCGTTTCGACTGGTTCTCTGGTCCTGGCCGGCCGAGCACATTCATGGCGCCAGCGCGGCGGAGAACATCGAACAAAAGGCGCAGCGCAGCGAGTCGCAGGGCTTCTACCTGGCCTGGCTCATCGACCAGCTCGATCCCGACGTTTCGCTGAGCCTGGCGGGTCACAGCTTCGGTGCGCGGACGGTGACCGCGGCACTGCAGGGCCTGGCGACCAACCGCATCGCCGGGTACGACCTGGTGGACCGGCGCTACGAAGGGCCCAGGCCGATGCAGGCGGCATTAGTGGCCGCCGCCATGGACAATCGTCTCTTGTATCCGGGTTTCCGGCATGGCGAGGCGCTGGGGCAGGTCGACCGGATGCTGGTCACGGTCAACGCGCACGACCGAACGCTGAGAGCCTATTCGCTGTTCACCGACTTCGAAGTGCTGGGGTTGACCGGCGTCGTGAACCCGAGCCGGCTGGTCGAAGACCGTGATAAGCTGATCCAACTGGGCCCTAGCGTGCTTGTGTGCACGGCGCACCGCTGGTCGCGTTATGCCAATTCACCACGGACGGCGGCCCGGCTGCGGCCCTTCTTTATTTACCGGAATGCCCCCGCCGCGCTGCCCCCCGCGGAGTCGGAGCAGCGGGGCGGGCAAAGCAGCGGGCCGGGCTTCCGGCGATAGGGTCGGCGGGCACGTCAGTCGGGGGGCTTTTCGGGCTTCATCCGTTCAGCCATCATGTCGAGCCAATCGAGGTAGGCCTCGATCTCGTGCAACGGCATACCCAGGTACATCGCTTTTTCGATGGCGTTGCTCCGCTCCTCTTCGGTGCGCGCATGTTCCAAGAGCAGCTTGGCGATCTCGTGCATGAGCGGAGCGCCGAAGGAAAGCGGGACCCATACCGGGGCCGCGGGAGCAGTGCTTCAACGATAAGCTCCTGCGGCGCGGCAGGCAACGGCCGGACGCCAAAGGCGGGAACCGATCCGCCTTGCATCCTGGTTTCCAGCGGCTCCCCCAGCCTCGAGCGGGCGAGCGACTAATTGGCCCCAATCCGGCCCAGCCCGCTGCCAAGTTCGGCTAACAGTTCCCGCGGCAGGCAGTCGCGGAGGCGGGGTTCGTAGTGCATGGCCAGCTTGACCACTGCGTAGGTGATGTCGCGCTTGCTGGTCCCGCGGGTAGGGGAGACGCCGATGGCGGAGTTGCCTTCGGCGTCGGAGTCGCGCAGAACGATAAACCCCTTCTGTTTACGACGCTGGAATTCCTCGACCAGCTCGTCGAGTGTAGCGCGCTGTAGATCGATCTGAACTCCCTTGTCCTTACTGTGCCCCGTGCGCCGGCCGGAAAGTTACCCT
>JBBDNX010000550.1:0-2852 GCA_040877345.1 Pirellulales bacterium | reverse complement strand
ACGGCGTGACCGTGGCTGAAGACATTGAACTGGAAGACCCGTTCGAGAACCTGGGCGCTCAACTGGTCAAAGAGGCGGCCAGCAAGACGAACGACGTGGCCGGTGACGGCACGACGACCGCCACCCTCCTGGCCGAGGCGATTTTCAAAGAAGGCCTGAAGATGATTGCGTCCGGGGCCGACCCCATGGCGCTTTCACGTGGAATCGGCAAAGCGACGGAGGCGGTGGTCGAAGCGATCCAGAAGCTCGCCATGCCGATCAACGAAAAGAACAAGACCGAGATCAAGCAGGTCGCCACGATTGCCGGCAACAACGATCCGAGCATCGGCGAGGTGCTGGCCGATGCTTTTCTCAAGGTGGGCAAGGATGGCGTCATCACGGTGGAAGAAGGCCGCCAGGCCGAGACCACGGTCGAAGTGGTCGAAGGAATGCAGTTCGACCGCGGTTACCTGTCGCCGCACTTTGTCACCAACCCGGATGAGCAAACGGTGGAGCTGGAGAACTGTTTGATCCTGATTTACGAAGAGAAGATCTCCAACGCCAAGAACCTGGTGCCGCTGCTGGAAGCGGTCAGCAAGGCGAACAAGCCGCTGTTGATTATCGCCGAGGATCTCGAAGGCGAGGCCTTGGCGACGCTGGTCGTCAACAAGCTGCGCGGCATCCTGAGCGTGTGCGCGGTCAAGGCCCCCGGCTACGGCGACCGGCGCAAGGCCATCCTGGGCGACCTGGCCGTGCTCACGGCCGGAACCGCCATCTTCAAGGACCTGGGCATCTCGCTCGACTCGGTCAAGCTGTCCGACCTCGGCCGGGCCAGGAAGGTCTCGATCACGGCGGAGAACACGACCATCGTCGGAGGCGCCGGCAAGAAGGCCGAAATCGACGGCCGGGCCGAGCAGATCCGCCGCGAGATCGAAGTGACCGACAGCGAGTACGACCGCGAGAAGCTGCAAGAGCGGTTGGCCAAGCTCTCGGGCGGCGTGGCCCAGATCAACGTCGGCGCGGCTACCGAAACGGAAATGAAGGAGCGCAAGGCGCTGCTCGAAGACGCCAAGGCAGCCACTCAGGCAGCTTTGGAAGAGGGGATCGTGCCCGGCGGCGGCGTGGCACTGATCCGTAGCGAGAAGGCGTTGGACAAGCTCGACCTGACGGGCGATGAAGCGTTGGGAGCCAGGATCGTCCGCAACGTGCTCGACTATCCCTTGCGTTGCATCGCCGACAACGCGGGAGTCGACGGCGCCGTAGTGGTCAACCGCGTGCGCCAGTTGAAGAACAAGAACGAGGGCTACGACGCCGATCGCGACACGTACAGCGACCTGGTCGCGGCCGGCATCATCGACCCGGCCAAGGTGGTTCGCTGTGCCCTGCAGAACGCGGCCAGCGTGGCATCGCTGCTCTTGACGACCGAGTCCTTGGTAGCCGAGATCCCCAAAGAGGACGAGGGTGGCGAGGACCATGCCGGCCACGACCACGGCATGGGTGGCATGGGTGGCATGGGTGGCATGGGTGGCATGGGTGGCATGGGAGACATGGGGATGTAGCGTGTGGTCGTAACCTCAGAGGACATTTCAAGTACCGCGCTTACCAACGCGGTTATGCGCGACAGGATCCGACAAAACCGCTTAAATTCGAGAGAACGAACCATGAAAGACGTCAAGCTGCGACCGCTGGATGACCGTGTTGTTGTGGAACCGGTGGAGGCCGAGGAGACCACCGCGGGAGGCATCGTGCTGCCCGATACCGCCAAGGAGAAGCCGCAGCGGGGCACGATCGTTTCGATCGGTCCTGGCAAGCTGATGGACAGCGGCGAGCGGGGAACGCTCTCGGTACACGTGGGCGACGAAGTGATTTATGGCAAGTATTCCGGTACGGAAATCGAGTTGAACGGCCGCGACGTGAAGATCCTGCGGGAGAGCGACATCCTGGCCAAGGTCGTCGGTTAGCAGGCGACTTCAACACCGCGCATCCTACAAACAACCGCGAAACTAAAGAAAGAAGGAACCGCCAACGTGGCTAAGCAATTAATGTTCGACGACGCCGCACGGGCCAAGATGCTCCGCGGCGTGGATAAACTGGCCGACGCGGTCGCCATTACCATGGGACCGACCGGGCGAAACGTGATCATCGACAAATCGTTCGGAGGTCCCACCGTGACCAAGGACGGCGTCACGGTGAGCAAGGAGATCGAACTCGAGGACCGCTTCGAGAACATGGGCGCCAAGCTGGTCAACGAGGTGGCGTCGAAGACCTCCGACGTGGCCGGCGACGGCACCACCACCGCCACCGTGCTGGCCCGGGCGATCTTCAAGGAAGGCATTCGCAACGTGGCGGCCGGCAGCAACCCGGCGGCCATGCGGCGCGGAATTGAAAGGGCCGTCGATGCGGCCATCGAACAGCTCAAGACCCAGGCCAAGCCGGTTTCGAGCAAGGCCGAGATCGCCCAGGTGGGCGCGGTCAGCGCCAACAACGACCAGGCGATCGGCGAGCTGTTGGCCGACGCCATGGAGAAGGTGGGCAAGGACGGCGTGATCACGGTCGAGGAAAGCAAGGGCACCGAAACCACGCTCGAGCTGGTGGAAGGAATGCAGTTCGACAAGGGGTACTTGTCGCCTTACTTCATCAACCGCCCTGCGGAAATGGACTGCGTTCTGGAGGACGCTTACATCCTGATCCACGAGAAAAAGATCAGCAACTTGCGGGACCTGATCCCGATCCTGGAGAAGACGAGCCAGGCGGGCCGGCCGCTGCTGATCGTCGCTGAGGACATCGAGGGTGAAGCCTTGACGACGCTGGTCGTCAACAAGCTCCGCGGCGTGCTGAACGTCTGCGCGGTCAAGGCGCCGGGTTTCGGCGAC
>JBBDNX010000549.1:0-15831 GCA_040877345.1 Pirellulales bacterium | reverse complement strand
AGCCCGAACGGTCTTGCCGGCAGCGCTCTTCTTGCTGGACTGCGCCGGGCTGAGCCAGCCGGCACGTGCCCAACTCCCCCCGGCTGTCGTGGCCGTTGCCCCGGTCATCGAGCAGGGCGAAGTGGCCGCGGCCCAGAGCTTCGTGGGCGAGATCCATCCGGCGCGCCGGAGCATCGTGGGCAGCGCCGTCGGAGGCCGCGTGATGGAGTTTCTGGTCAAGGAAGGGGACCGCGTGGAAGCCCGGCAGCCCCTGGCACGGCTGCTGACGCGGGCCATCGAGATCGCGCGCGATGCGGCCCTGGCCGATGTCGAGCTGCGCACCCAGGAGTTGGCCGAACTGGAAAGCGGTTCGCGTCTCGAGGAGATCCAACAGGCCGAAGCCCACATGCTGGGCGCGAAGAGCCTGATGGAATATGCGAAGGCAAAACTGGAGCGGACGCGGAACCTGATCGAACGCCGGGCCGCCAGCGAGGACCAGTTGCAGGACGACGCCGCGGCGGCGGAAAGCAGCCTGCAAGGCTACTTTGAGGCCAAGGCCGCTTACGAGCTGGCGGTGGCCGGTCCTCGCAAGGAAAGGATTGCGCAGGCGAGCGCGCGGTTGGCGTCGGCCAAGGAGGAAGTGGCGCGGCTGGAAGACCAATTGGAAAAGCACACGATTTTCTCTCCCTTCGACGGCTATGTGGTCCAGGAGCACACCGAGGTGGGCCAATGGATCGAGGCGGGTGAACTGGTGGCCGAGGTGATCGAGGTCGACCGGGTCGACGTGGAGGTGATGGTGGCGGAGACGTACATACCGCACCTGAAGATCGGTACACCGGCCCGCGTCGAAGTGGACGCCCTTCCGACTCACGTGTTTTCCGGCACGGTGAGCCACATCGTGCCGCAGGCGGAGGCCCGCTCGCGCGCCTTTCCGGTCAAGGTGCAACTGGCCAACGAGATCCTGGCGGACGAGGGTCCACTGTTGAAGCCGGGAATGTTCGCCCGGGTCACGCTGCCGGTCATGAAGAAGCAGTCGGTGCTGATGGTGCCCAAAGACGCCTTGGTCATGGGAGGTCCCGAGCCGGTGGTTTACCGGGTGGAGACGGACAAGACGCAAGCGGGCAAGAGCACGGTCCAACCGGTGAGGGTGCGGCTGGGTGTCGCCTACGAGGGGCTGGTCGAGGTGAGCGGCGATTTGCAGCCCGGCCAGCAGGTGGTGATTGAAGGCAATGAGCGGTTGTTTCCCGGTCAAGAGGTGGTGTTGCTGGCCGAGAAGCAGCCGGCCCGCGGCGGAGCCAAGGCGCCGCCGGCGGACAGCGGCGGCTCAAGGACCGCCGCCAGGAAGGCTTCCGGAGCCGCCAAAGCCGCGAACGGCTCGCAGCGCTCGACCGGAGCAGACAAATGAACGCCATCGAAGCTTTCGTTCGCAATCCCGTCAAGGTCTGCGTGGGCGTGATCCTGCTGGCCCTATTCGGCACGCTGGCACTGTACAGCATGCCCATGCAGCTCACGCCCGAAGTGGAAATCCCCACCTTGACCATCGAAACGCGCTGGCCGGGGGCGAGTCCGCAGGAAGTCGAAAGCGAGATCATCCAGGAACAGGAGGAACAGCTCCAGAGCGTTGAGGGCGTTACCAAGATGACGTCCGAGAGCATGGACTCGGTGGGCCGCATCGCCCTGGAGTTCGCGGTCGGCGCCGACATCAGCCAGGCATTGCTGCTCGTCAATACGCGGCTGCAGCAGGTGCGGGAGTACCCGGAGAATGCCGACGAGCCGGTGATCACCACCTCGAACTCGGCCAACCAGTTTATTGCCTGGTTCATTATCAACCAGCGCACCCCGTCCAAAGACGAACTGGACGCTTTTGCGGAGAAAAACCCGCAATGGTCGGCGGCGCTCGACCCTGTGCGGCAGGCGCACAACGCCGGGCTGGCCTTGTTCCGTCTCAAGGAGCTCGCCGCGCGGGAGCCGGCCTTTCAGCCGCTCCTGCCTCCCGACAACGACGTGACCAAGATGCGCCGCTTTGCCGAGGACTTCATCGAAGCCCGCTTCGAGCGCGTGGAGGGAGTCTCGAATTCCAACGTCATCGGCGGGCGCGAAGAGGAAATGCAAGTCGTCGTCGATCCGCAGCGCCTGGCTGCCCGCCGCCTGACGATCGCCGACGTGCGGCGGGTATTGAGTGGCCAGAACAAGGATACATCGGGGGGCGACTTCTGGGAGGGCAAACGCCGCTACGTGGTTCGCACCCTGGGCAAGTTCCGCTCGACCGACGACGTGGCCAGCGCCATCCTGGCCCGACGCGACGGCTCGCCCGTCTACGTGGGCGACGTGGCCGAGGTCCGCTTGGGCTACAAAAAGCCCGACGGCATGGTCCAGCGGTTCGGCAGCGAGGTGATCGCCGTCAATGCCTCCCGCGACACGGGCGCCAACGTGCTCGACGTGATGGAAGGCCTCCGCCAGGCCGTGGCCGAGTTGAACGAGGGCGCCCTCAAGCAGAAGGGCCTCGAGCTGCGCCAGGTGTACGACGAAACCGAATACATCTACTCGTCGATTAACCTCGTCAACGACAACATCGTCGAAGCGGCCGTTCTGACCTTCATCTGCTTGATGCTCTTCCTCCGCAGCGTGCGGTCCAGCGTCGTGATCTTCCTGTCGATCTCGGTCAGCATCATCGGCATGTTCCTGTTCATGCGGCTGATGGGCCGCTCGCTCAACGTGCTGAGCCTGGCTGGGATCGCCTTCGCGGTCGGCATGCTGGTCGATAACTTCATCGTCGTGCTGGAAAACATTTACCGCCATTACCAGACCGGTGAAGACGCCATGACGGCCACGGTCAAGGGCACCAAGGAAGTCTGGGGAGCCGTGCTGGCCTCCACCTTGGCCAACCTGGCCGTATTCTTGCCCGTGATCTTTGTCCAGGACCAGGCCGGCCAACTGTTCCGCGACATTGCCCTGGCTGCCTCCAGCGCCCTGGTCGTCTCGCTGCTGGTCTCCTTGACCGTGGTGCCCACCGCCGCCTTTCGCCTGCTGCCGGCGCGCGGCGCGGCGATCGATGCCAACGGGCGTGGCGATCCCCAGCAGGCGTTCGCCAAGTCGCGGGCACAGCGAGCCGGCGCTCCGCCCGGCCGCCTCCGGTCGCTCGCCGAGCGGGCCCAGGCGGGGCTGGCCGCGATCGCCCACACGGTCCTCTGGCCCATCGATGCCTTCGGCCGGGCTTTCGTCCGCGCCGTCGTCGGCATCAACGGCTATTTGCAGCTTGGCGTGCTGCGGCAGATCGCGGTCGTATTCCTGTTCGTCGGCGTGTCGCTGGGGCTGATCTGGGTCATGTTGCCCAAGGTCGAATACTTGCCTACGGGCAACCGCAACCTGGTGATCGGGCTGATGCTGCCGCCCCCCGGCTACAACCTCGACCACATGCGGAAAATGGGCACGCAAATGGAGGCCCGGCTGCGCCCCTACTGGGACGTCGACATCGCCGTCACGGGCGAGGACCATCTCGACCACCCCGCCATCGAGGATTTCTTCTACGTGGCACGCGGGCGACAGTTGTTCATCGGCGTCCGCTCGCAAAACCCACTCAAGGCGGCCGGCCTGATCCCCCTGCTGCGCGAAGTCACCGCCGACATGCCCGGCGTGTTCATGGTGGCCGCCCAACGCAGCCTGTTTGAACAGGGTCTGACCGCCGGGCGGACCGTCGACGTCGAGGTCAGCGGCCCGGACATCCGCAAGCTGGTCGCCTTGGGCGGCCAGATTATGGGCCAGGTCCGCGAAGTGGTGGCCGTGGACGTCCAGCAGAACGGGAAGAAAACACGCGAACCTCCCCAGGCACGCCCGAATCCGAGCCTGGACCTGTCTAGCCCCGAGATGCACATCGTCCCCAAGTGGCAGCACGCGGCCGATATGGGCGTCAGCGCGGACGAGCTCGGCTATACGGTCGATGCGCTGGTCGACGGCGCCTATGCCGGCGATTACTTCCTCGGCGGCGACAAGATCGACCTCTCGATCATGGGGCACGAACAGTTCGCCGCCCGAACCCAGGACCTGCAAGCCCTCTCGCTCGCCGTGCCCACCGGCGAGCTGGTTTCACTGGCGGCCGTGGCCGACGTGGAGTACTCCAGCGGTCCCGAACAGGTGAACCACCGCGAGCGCCAGCGGGCCATCACGATCGAGGTCACCCCGCCGCTGGCGATGGCGATGGAAGATGCGATGGACGTCATCCAACAGCAGATCGTGGTGCCGATGGAGCAAGGCGGCCAGTTGGAAGGCGGCTACCAGATCAAGCTCTCCGGCACCGCGGACAAGCTGCGGGCGACGTGGATCGTGCTGCGTTGGAACCTGGCCTTGGCCGTGGTGATTACATACCTCTTGATGGCGGCCCTGTTCGAGTCGTGGATCTACCCGCTGGTGATCATTCTCAGCGTACCGCTGGGAGCCGTGGGGGGCTTTGCCGGGCTGAAGCTCCTGAACGTGTTCGTGCTGCAGCAGCTCGACGTGATGACGATGCTGGGCTTCATCATCCTGGTGGGGACGGTGGTCAACAATCCCATCCTGATCGTCGAGCAGGCGCTGGTGCACATCCGCGACGAGGGAATGGCCCCCCGCCGCGCGGTCTTGGAGAGCGTGCGGACCCGCATTCGCCCGATTTTCATGACGGCCATGATCGGCCTGTTCGGCCTGTTGCCGCTGGTCGTTTCACCCGGCGCCGGCAGCGAGCTCTACCGGGGGTTGGGCAGCGTCGTGCTGGGTGGCCTGGTCGTATCGACCATTTTCACGCTGGTGCTGGTGCCCACGTTGTTCAGCCTCACGCTGGAGGCACGCGAGGCGGTGGCCCGCACGATCCGCCGCCAGCCGCCGCGCCCCCTGCGGCAACCCGCCGCCAACGAGCCCCAGCAGGTCGTCTCAACCCCTTCGTCCTAGAACGGAATTCATTTCGTTTTCCCCGTGACCGGCCGAATTCGCCAGAATTCAGCCCGCCGGTGACGTCCCCTTCCCGTAGCCGGATTCGCCAGAATTCAGGGCGCCGATTCGGGCCGCAATCCACTCCCACCAGAACTCTGGCGAGTTCTGCTACCAGGCTGCGCAAAAGTCAAAGCCGGAAGCGGGAGCTGGCCGAATAATCCTTTCGGAGTGCCGCCGCCGTGCTGATCCGCACCCGCCGATGGGAGGGCAAACAGGTGACGAGCGAACACGAGAACCCGGAAAAGCCTTGTACGGCTGATCCCCACAGCGGCCCGCCGACCGAGCCGCCGCTTTCGATCGAGGAATTCATCGAGCGGGCCGGCGGACTGGAAAACGCCCGCCGGGCAATCGAAATGCTCGAAAGGTCCGGCGAGGCGGCCTGAAGTCGGTGCGCCCGGCACGGATCACGGATCGCAAAGCAGCGAGCCGGACCCCTTCGGACCCGTTGTTATTCGTCCGCGTCCAGCAAGTTGGGGAACACGCGCGGCCTTTCCGGGCTGCGCGCGATCACCGCATCGTCAGGCCCGATACCCGCGCCAACGTAACCCATCGCGTTCTGGTAGATGTGGTCGTCGCGCAAGCTCAACCGGCAGCTACGCAGAAACTCGACGTGGCCGTCCACAAACAGGATGTTCTGCCCGCATGACCCATGGTTGGCGCTCGGACCGCCTGTCTCTTCGTGCGGGGCGTCGGCCATCAGCGGAAAGTTGCCGCGGCTATGCTTGCCATGCCCGTGATAACGGCCGTCTTCGTCAATGTAGCCCAGGCCATATCCAAAACTGCCCCCCGCCGTACTCACCAGGCTAACCCACTGTTCCTCGCTGGCGTTCAGCAAGTCGTCCACCGAAGGCACCCTGAAATCGCCCGGCGAAGCCGCTTCCGACGGCCTCGCCAGCTCCGACGAGGGACAAATCACCAGCGAGTCGGTTTCCAGCAACCCGGCATCCTTCAGCGTGGCCGCATACACGCCGGCCACCGCCAACGGCCCCCGCTCAGGCACCGCGGGAAAAAATCCGCCGTGCAGCTCGCTGTAGTTCAACAGGGCAAATCCCAACTGCCGCAGGTTGTTCTGGCAACCGGCCAGCCGGGCATTGAAGCGGCTGTTGGAAATGCCCGGAAACAGCAGCATGGCCGCCGCCAGACCGATTCCCGCCGCCACCAACCAGTCTTGCAACCGCCAGCCCCCCGCCGCAGCCAAGCCGCCGCTTGGCACAAGCGATCGGGCGGCCACAAAATTGCAGGTGCGGGCAGCCAACCCCGGCGGCGACGGCAGATAGGAAGGCGGCGCAGGCAGATCATGCCGACCGACCGCCTCGGCCAGCGGCTCCAGGCCCGTTCGCATCAATGCCAATTCGCCTCTAAGCTGGTCGTCCTGACCCAGGCGATCTTCCAACACCTCGCGTTCCGTCGGTTCGAGTGCTCCCAGCAGGTAGCCGAGCAACTGCTCTCGCATGGGGCTAAACATCTCCGGACAAGTGGGCAGCGTTCCAGGCTTCGTTCAGCCTGAGGATGGCTGTGTGCAACCGGCTCTTCACCGTCCCCACGGGGACGTCGAGCACTTCCGCCGCTTCTCTGTATTTAAGGCCCTGATAATAAACGAGGGTTACTGCGCTCAACAACGGTTCGGGCAACTCGCTCACGGCCCGGCGGACCCACTGCTTCCGCTCGTCCGCCTCCAACCTCGCCGACGGCCCCGATTCCTTACTTACCAGAAGTTCCAACAAGGTGCCAAGGTCATCCTCCCCCTCCTGGCCGGTCCGCCGATCCAGGCTCACCATGCGGTGCCGCTTGTTTCTCCGCTGGGCATCGATGGCCTGGTTGGTGGCGATCGTATATAGCCATGGCCGAACCTTCCGTCCCGCCTCGAACTGCTCGCATTTCAAATGTACTTGCAGGAATGTCGCCTGAAAAGCGTCCTCGGCCATCACCGCGTCGCCAAGGTAACGCCGCAAGTAACTGTAGAGTTCCCGCTCGTAACGCTGAACCAACTCGCTAAACGCCTGCCGGTCGCCGTCTTTGCAATAGATCTCCAGTAATTCCTCGTCGGTCCGCTCCGACCAAGGTACACCCCGACCCGCGTCGGATCGTTTCATGGCGAACGTTCGGCTCATTTATTCCTACGGACCCCGCAGGGGAGAGTTCAAACCCGCGCCTCACACCGCGGGCCGGGCCGCTCACGCGATCCTTAATGGTAACAAAACCAACCGATTTGACGTGCGAAAATCTATCGGCCGCGTGCCAAATTGACAGGCCGCACCCACCCCACCTACACTCATTGGCGGCCAATCCGCAAGTTCCATGCCCTTCAATCGGAGCACGACGGTGAAAGGCTACCACTGGGCCGCCCCAGGCGATGTTAACGCCTTTTTCGGACTCATGTTAGATAACGTCGCCAATCTCGTCTTGCTGGTCGGTCTGCTGGCCGCCCACTTCGATTTCGATGCAACTTTTGCCTTGCGTTACATGATCCCCCCCACCGCCCTGGGCGTCCTGGCCGGAGATCTCGCCTTGACCTGGATGGCCTTTCGACTGGCACGACGCACCGGAAACAACTCCGTCACCGCCATGTCCTTGGGACTCGATACCCCCAGCACCTTCGGGATGGTCTTCTTCGTCCTCGGGCCAGCCTACCAGGCCGCCCTGGCACAGGGCCTCGAAACCACCGAGGCAGCCCTTTATGCCTGGCAGATCGGCACCTGCGCCATTATCGTCAGCGGCTTCTTCAAGCTCGGCTGCGCTGGGGTCTCGCACTGGGTCCGCCAGGTCATTCCGCGGGCCGGCCTCTTGGGGTCGCTGGCCGCGATTGCCCTGGTCCTGATCAGTTTTCTGCCGCTGTTCGAGATTCTGCGGCACCCCGTAGTCGGGTTCGTCTCGCTGGGCATCATCCTGACGACCCTGGTGGCCAGGGTCCGGGCCCCCCTGCGCGTGCCGGGGGCCCTGGCCGCCCTGCTGGCCGGCGGCTGCGTTTTCTACGCGATGCGGGCCGCCGGTTACATCGAGCCGGAACCCTCGCCGCTCAACCCCGCCGAAGGGCTCTTGCCCCTGGGGTGGCTGGAAGCATTCCGTTTCGGCTGGACCGAGGCCTTCCGCGATTCGCTCCACTATCTGCCGGTCGTCATTCCCTTCGCCTTGGCCACGGTCGTCGGGGGGATCGACTGCACCGAGAGCGCGGCCGCGGCCGGCGACGACTACCCCACCGGCCAGATCATTGCCGTGGAGGCACTCGCCACGCTCCTGGCCGGCTTTTGCGGCGGCGTCATCCAGACCACCCCCTACATCGGCCATCCCGCCTACAAGGCCATGGGCGGCCGGGCTGCCTATACGCTCGCCACCGCGCTGGTCGTCGGCAGCGCCGGGCTGTTGGGTTACTTCGGCTATATGTATGCCGTGATTCCCAAGGCGGCCATCTTTCCGATCCTGATCTTCGTGGGCCTGGAAATCACCGCCCAGAGTTTCCACGCCACGCCACGCCGGCACTATGTGGCCGTGGGACTGGCCTGCGTGCCTGCCATGGCCTCGCTGGTCATGATTCACGCCGATCAACTGCTCGCCGCCGCCGGGACCAGTATCGAGGCGCTCGCCGAGCAGCCGCAGAGTTTGTTGCTGGCCCAGACGCTGCAAACCGTGCGGATCCTGTCGGGCGGTTTTATCGTGACCAGCCTTCTCTGGGCCTCCGCCCTGGCCGCTCTCGTCGATCGCCGCCTGCTGAGGGGGGCCGTTTTCTTCGGCGTGGCGGCGCTGGCCAGCCTCTTCGGAGTCGTTCATTCACCCCTGGCCGGCAACCCGCTGGTGATTCCCTGGGACATGCCCGACCTGCCCGCGGCAGCCCATGGCCAGACGCCGCTGCACATGGCCGCCGGCTATGCACTCTTGGCCGTGCTGCTCGTCGCCTGGGCCTGGTGGGCCAAGCCACAGCCCCTGGACGATGTCAACTCATGAGCCGGCTCACACGCGTCTTGGAAGTGGAAGTGATGGATAGCGCGGCCGACGCCGAGGCCTACGACTCCATGGACCACGAGTTGGTGAACCGCCTGTTCGTGGACGATTTTCTGGCGGCGACCGCCCCGAACGCCGAAAGCGTTCTCGCCGACATCCTCGACCTGGGCACGGGGACCGCCCGCATCCCGATCGAGCTCTGCCGGCGAACGCCGCTGGCCCGCGTGTTGGCCGTCGACCTGGCCGCCAGCATGATCGAGCTGGCCGAGCACAACGTGGCCCGGGCGGGGCTCTCCGCGCGAATTCAACTGGATCGCGTCGACGCCAAGCGCTTACCCTATGCCGACGGCCGATTCTCTTCGGTCATCTCCAACAGCATCGTGCACCATATCCCCGATCCGCGCGACGTGCTCGCCGGCGCCTGCCGCGTGCTGGCCCGCGGCGGGCTCTTGTTCGTCCGCGATCTGCTGCGGCCGGCCGACGACCGCACGGTGCGCGAGCTGGTGGACCTGTACGCGGCCGACTGCGACGCGCGGCAGCGGCAACTCTTCGACGACTCGCTGCGGGCCGCGCTCAGCCTCGACGAGATCCGCGGCCTTTGCACCGAGCTTGGCTTCGACCCGGCCACCGTGCGCCAGACCAGCGACCGCCACTGGACCTGGAGCATGAGGAGAACTTAGTTCTTTGTTCTTTGTTCTTGGTTGGGAATACCTCTCCAAGTCCCAAGCACCAAGTACCAAGATCTAAGATCCAATGCGCAGCACGAGCGTGCCGCTCACGCGGCGGACGAGATGCCGCATTTCCAAAACGCTGATCGTGGCCAGCACCTGCGGCGCCGCCAGCCGGCTAGTCGAGATCACCTCGTCGATGGGGGTCGGATCGACGCGAATCGCATCCAGCACCTGCTGCTCCAACGGATTCAACAAGAGCTCGGCCGGGTGGTGGATCGCTCGGCCATCGGGCCGCTCGGCCGCTTCCACCAGCGGGCCGAGCTCCTCCAGCACGTCGTCGGCCGTCTCGACCAGCTTGGCGCCGTCCCGGATCAGGCGGTGGCAACCGTGCGAAAGGCGGCTGTCGACGCGGCCCGGCACGGCGAACACCTCGCGCCCCTGCTCCATGGCATGGCGGGCGGTGATCAACGCGCCGCTGCGATCCGAGGCCTCGACCACGATCACGCCCAGCGACAGCCCGCTGATCAAACGGTTCCGCTGGGGAAAGCTGGCGCTGGAGGGCGCAGAGTGGGCCGGCATCTCGCTGATCAATGCCCCGCTGTTGATCACTTCCGCCGCCAGCGGCTGGTGCTCCGGCGGGTAAACGTTCAGGATGCCGCTGCCCAACACGGCCAGCGTCCGCCCGCCGGCGGCCAGCGCCCCGCGGTGCGCGGCCGCATCGATGCCGCGCGCCAGCCCGCTCACAATCGTCAGTCCCGCGTGCGCCAAGCTGCTGGCCAGCCGCTCGGCCTGCGCGATGCCGTAGTGCGTGCCATGCCGCGAGCCGACGATGGCAACCGCCAAGGCGTCAGCCGGCGCGATCCGCCCCTTGACGTAGAGCACGGCGGGCGGGTCGTGGATCTCACGCAACAGCCGGGGATACTCGCCGTCGGATTGCGGCACAATCGCCACGTCGCCCCGCCGGCAGACGTCGATCTCGCCGGCCACGTCGATCTCGTCGCGGGCCCGCACCAGGGACTTGGTCAGCTTGGGCCCGATGCCCGGCACCGCCCGCAGCTCGCTGGGCGCGGCGGCCAGGACGGCCCGGGACGTGCCAAACCGCTCCAGCAGGGCCAGGCGCAACCGCGGTCCCACGCCGCTGACCAGCGACAAAAGCAGCGTGTCCGACAGTTCGTCGGCCGCCAATTCCGGGCTCGACTCGCCGGCCGGACCGATCTCAGCATCGTCGTTGGCCATGGGTTGATTGAATCGCAGGCCATTGGCAGCCCCGATCGATCCTGACGCGCGAGCCCTTTCCAAGCTCACTCGCCCAGCACCCCACGCACGTCGTCCGCCGACACGTCGTCGACCAACTCCGCTCGCCCCATCCCGCTGGGCAGCACAAACCGCAGCCGCCCATGCTCCACTTTCTTATCGCGGCTCATCGCCGAGAGCACCTGCTCGCAGTCCACTCCCGGCAGCCCAACGCTCAGCCCCAGTGCCGCCAGCAAATCGCGCTGCCGGCCCGTGAACCTCTTGTCGACGCGGCCCAGCCGCTCGGCCAGCCGCGATGCGCACAGCATGCCGGCGGCCACCGCCTCGCCGTGCAACAGCGACGTGTAACCGGTGAGCGATTCGAAGGCATGACCGAAGGTGTGTCCATAGTTGAGCACTGCCCGCAACCCGCTCTCGTCCCGCTCGTCGGCCGCGACCACGTCGGCCTTCAGTTGGCAGCAGCGCGAAACAATGTGCCGCAGCACGTCGTGGCGGCGGCCCAGCAGCGGCTCCACGTGCGCCTCCAGGTACGCAAACAAGTCGGCGTCCAGGACCACGCCATATTTGACCACTTCCGCCAGGCCGGAGCGATACTCCCGGTCGGGCAGCGTCGAGAGCACCTCGGTGTCCACCAGCACCGCCAGCGGCTGCCAAAACGCCCCCACCAGGTTCTTGGCCCGCGGAAGGTTCACGCCCACCTTGCCGCCGATCGAGCTATCGACCTGCGCCAGCAGCGTCGTCGGCACCTGCACCAGCGGCAAGCCGCGGGCATACGTGGCCGCCACGAACCCCGCCAGGTCGCCGATCACGCCGCCTCCCACCGCGACGACGATCGTCTGCCGGTCCGCGCCCAGGTCCAAAAACTTCTGCCAGAGGCGGTCGGCCATCTCGACCGACTTGCTGCTCTCGCCCGCCTCGATCGCCAGGATGTCGACGGCCAGGCCTTCCTCCGCCAGGCTCTGGGCAACCGCCGCGGCGTGCGGTTCATGCACGTGCTCGTCGGTGACGACGATTGCCTGGGTCGCCTTGCGGCGGGCGGTCACCAACCGGCCGGCGCGCGCCAGGTTGCCGGTGCCGATTTCGATCGAGTATTCGCGGCCCGCCAGACGTACGCGCACCTCGGCCGCGGCGCTCACTGGATCCTCTCCAGGTCGGCCGGCGTGACCGTAATCTGGCGGCAGAAACCGGTGTGCAGCCGGATGTAATCCATTTCGGCGGCCGACTTCGAGTCGGCGTGCAGCCGCTCTTCGATCCGCTGCCGGTCGGCCGGCTCCCAGGCGTCGTACTCTTCGGGCCAGATCGTCATGGTCTCGACCACCAGGGCTTCGCGATACGGATCGAAGGCGTTGGCCATGGGACTCGCTCGGTATGAATTCAGAGTTGTCTCTTTCGCGGGATCCCGCCAGTATACTACCGGCCAGCACCGGGGGAAGTCATGAACCAGCACGCTTATCCACTCCAAGGAGTCAAGGTCCTCGACCTTTCGCGGATCCTGGCCGGTCCCTTCTGCACCCAGCTCCTGGCCGACCTGGGGGCCGACGTGGTCAAAGTCGAGCGGCCCGGCGGCGGCGACGATACCCGGCAATGGGGGCCCCCGTTCGTCGAGGGCGGCGGCCCAAGCGCCTACTATCTGTCGACCAACCGCGGCAAGCGCTCGCTCGCCTTGGCGCTCGACCATCCGGCCAGCCGCCCGCTGCTCGACGACCTGCTGCGGCAGGCCGACGTGCTGGTCGAAAACTTCTTGCCCGCATCCCTGGAGCGGTTCGGTCTCCAGCCCGATCGGCTGCGCCAACTCAACCCGCGGCTCGTCGTCTGTTCGATTTCCGGGTATGGCCGCGCCAGTCCGCTGGCCGACGTGCCCGGTTACGATCTCATGATGCAGGCCGAGTTCGGACTGATGTCGATCACCGGCGAACCGGACGCAGCGCCGATGAAGGTGGGCGTGGCCATCACCGACGTCATTACCGGCTTGTACGCCGCCGTCACCGCGCTGGCCGGCCTGGTTGCCCGCGGGAAGGGCAAAGCCGGCTGGGCCTTCGACCTGGCACTGGCCGACTGCACGTTGGCCAGCCTGGTCAACGTGGCCCAGGCCGCGCTGCTCACCGGCGAGCCCCCGCGGCGCTACGGCAATGCACACCCCCAGATCGTGCCTTACGAGGCCTTCGCCACGGCCGACGGGCACATCGTGCTGGCCATCGGGGCCGACCGCCAGTGGCAGCGATTCTGCCAGGCGGCCGGCCGGCCCGACTGGGCCTTCGACCCCCGCTTCGCGACCAACCCGGCCCGCGTCCAGCACCGCGATTCCCTGGTCCCCCGCCTGCGCGAATTGCTTGCCGGGCGGACCACGGCGGCCTGGCGCGGGCTGCTCACGTCGGCCGACGTGCCGCACACCGAGGTGCTCTCGCTGGACCAGGTGTTCGCCTCGACCCAGGTGGCCGCCCGGCAGATGGTATTGCCGGTCACCGATGCTCAGGGCCGGTCATATCCCTTGTTGAGCGGCGCGGTACATTGGAGTGGCGAACCGGCGCGGCACGCCTCCGCGCCGCCCGAAGTCGGGCAGCACAGTGACGAGGTGCTCCGCGACTGGCTCGGCTACACGGCCGAGGCGATCCAGGCCCTTCGTCAGTCCGGAGCAATGGAAGGATGAAGAACACCAGCCCGTCGGGTGCCTGGCGGCAAAGCGTCAGCGTGCCCCAGCCACCTCGCATCCACTCCGTCGAGGGCCGGCACGCGATCATTGCCGTGCTGCTGCTGGGCGTGGCGGGCGCGATCGGCAGTTGGTTTTACTACGCGCGGCTGCAGCGGCCGGCCTTGGAGCTTTGGGGCAGCCACAACGCCGAGTTGATGCTCAGAGCGCCCTTGGCCGAGGCCTTGCTGCTGGCGCCTCGCAACGGAAAGGCGCCCGCTGGGTCCTCCGATCAGGTCATTATCGCGGGCCAGACTTACCGCGTCGCGCAGCGTGTCAGCGTGGGCGATGCGCCTGGTTTCAGCCACATTCGCAACAGCCTGCTCCACGAGGCTAGCTTTGGCTGGACGGATGTGCCGGGCGACTGCCGGCCCCGCTGGCGGCACGCCCTTCGATTCACGCGAGCGAACAAAACGGCGACGCTCGCCTTCGCGCCGAACTGCTCCCGTGCCCGGCTCATCGAAACCGGCGCCGAAATATCCATTCAGCCGATTGCCGAGGCCCTGCGCCAGTTTTTCGACGAGCAGTTCGCCCAGCCCCCCGCAGCCGGTTGAGTGGGGCTTCGTGTGGAACAGTTTTTCCCACCCGAGCGAGTGGCGTGATGTGGTCCACTCGCTCCGCGATTGGTTCCTCGTCCCCCGTCCCCCCACACCAACCCGACGCGCCAGCGACTGGTGCCCTTGTCGCAGCGGCCCCGACGCTCGACGCTAGCTGCTAGCGGCGAGGCGCCAGCGGCGGCACGGCGCCAGAACCAAATCATGGCACCGGAAAAAAGTTTCCGTCAAAACATTTGACACGATCGGCGGGACCTGGCGAGCAACGTGACCTCGTACACGAACGAGCGGGGGTTCACCACCACGACCACGGTCGACCCGATGGGGCGGCCCCTGGTGACGACGCTGCCAGACCTCGATTCCGACCAAAATAATAATCATAAATACACACACCAGTGGGACAGCTCTTCGAATCTGACCCGGCTGGAGGACCCGCTTGGCCACGCCCGGACCTGGTCGTTCGATAGCATGAATAGAGTTTTGACCGAGGCCGATGCGCTTCAAAATGTAACCGAATATGTCTGGGGAAGTGCCGGAGAGTTGGAGGCGGTGGAGGATCCGATGGGCAGGGTCACGTCGCTGGAGTGGGATCCGGCCATGCGGAACACCACAATCACGCTACCCGATCCGGATGGCCCTGGCGGGCCGCTTTTGGCGCCAGTCATCACGAGGTCATTCGACGCTGCCTCCCAGCAAACTGGGCTGACGGATGGGTTGAACCGGACCTGGGCCACTGAATATCATCCGCGGGGCTGGGTGTCGAAGGAAACTGATCCACTTGGTAACGAGGTCACGTATGGGCGGGATGCCAACGGGAACGTCGTCCAGCGCGCGGAGAGCGGGCCGGGCGGATCGACGCCGGGCATGCAAGGATTCTTCTTCGACGACCTGGACAGGATGGTCTTGTACACAGACCAGTTGTCCCACAGCACCACGCATACCTTTGATGCCGCTAGTCGTCGCACCTCGACTACGAACGCCCTTGGTTTCGAGACGTCATTCACGTACGGCGCCCGCGACGAGCTTCGCACCGTGACGACCCCCGACCCTGACGGCCCATCCAATCCGCTGCTGCCTTCGGTGATCACGTTTGGGTATGATCTGGCGCTCAACCGAACGTCGGTGTCGGATGGGTTGAACCGAACGACCACCACGACGTTCGATGCCCAGGACCGAGCGACCGAGACGCTCGATCCGATGGGCGGAGTGACGCGCGTCACCTTTGACCTGGCGGGCCGCATGACCGAATTGACCGACCCTGTCAATAACACGACGAGCTGGGCGCACGACCATGCGGACAGAACGACCTCGGAAACCAGCCCGCTGAATTTCACGCGGACCTTTGTCTACAACGGCGCGGACGAGATCACCAGCGTAACGGACCGCAACGGGCGCCAGCGGACGTTTGCCCGCGACAACCTGGGGCGGGTCACGGGCGAGCAGTGGCTGGATGCCTCGCAAAACCCGATCCACACGATCAGCTACGTCCACGACGCGGCCAGCCAGTTGACCAGCGTCTCGGACGCCTATTCCTCGTACGCTTTCGGCTATAATGCGGCGGGGTGGCTGACCAGCGAAGACAACACCGGCACGCCGGGGATGCCCAACGTGGTCCTGACGCACGGCTACAACGCGTTTAAGGAGCGAACCAGCCGCGCCGACAATCTTGGCGGCTCCACGGCCTTCACCTTCGACCAGGCGCACCGGATGACCGGCGCCACGCTGACCGTGGGCTCGAACACGGCGCAGGTGGCCTGGACGCACGACAACGCGGACCGCGTGACCAAGATCA
>JBBDNX010000548.1:0-2865 GCA_040877345.1 Pirellulales bacterium | reverse complement strand
CGAGATGCCGCACAGGACCATTCGACCCTGGCAGCCGGCCACTTGCTTCCGCAACTTAAGCAGCAATCCGAGCACGGAGGAGCCGAAGTACTCGCTGCGATGAAAGTCGATGAGCAGGTTTCTCGCCCGCGACTCGTCCCGCTTGTCCAGGGCCTCGTTCACTTCAGCCTCGATTCGCGGGAAATCGAACTCGCCGAGGTCCCGGGTCACGCTTGCCACCACCGTGGCTCCGATCTGTTCCAATTCAAAGCTCGCACCCGTGGGGTCCATTGCGGGTCTCCAAAAGATTCAAGCCTCTTCGGCGGATTCGACAAAGCTCAACAGTTTCAGGACCTGGGCCATGAACACTCCAGACCGCACCGCTTCAAAGTCACCGCCCGGTACCAACATCTCCCCCGAGCTGGATCATCCCCGACGGGCCAAGGCGGCCTGAATCGCCACGAACTCGCCGATGTTCTCCATCGTGACCAGGCCGGTGAGGATGCCCTGCCGGACCACGGGGAGCGTGTGGCACTGGCAGGTCTGGAACCGCTGAAAGGCGGTCTCGAGCATCTCGGACGCGTCCACGGTTTCGAACTCGCGGCGCATGACGTCGCGTACCAGGGCATCCTGCCCGCCCTGGGCCAGCGTGCCGAACAGGTCGGATCGCATCAACACCCCCACGACGCGGCCGTCCTCGACCACGGGAAAGTCTTCCTGCGAGCCGCTCAGGATCAACTCGACGGCCCGCTGCAGCGTGTCTTGGGGCGACAGCGTCCGAAAGTCGGTCAGCATGGCGCGGGCGACCGGGATGCCGCCGAGCGACGACTTCATCTGGGCCATGCTCGCTTCCTGGGCGGCCCCGATCCACACGAACAGGGCGATGAACAGCAGGAACGGGTTGGTGAAAAAACCCACGAACCCGAACACCAGCGCCATCGCCTGTCCCACGGTTGCGGCGATTTGGGTCGCCCGCGTGTACTCCAGGTGGTTCGCCAGCAGGGCCCGCAGCACGCGCCCGCCGTCCATCGGAAAGGCCGGCAGCATGTTGAACAGGACCAGGACGACGTTGACGAACATCAGGCGTTCGAGGAAAGGGCCGCTGGTTACGCTCAGTTGTTCCAAGGGCGTCAGCGAGGTCGTGAGCTGCAGCCAGGCGTACAAGGCCGCCGCGATGACCACGTTCACGGCCGGTCCCGCCAATGCGACCCAGAGTTCCTGCATTGGTTCGTCGGGCATCCTTTCCAGCCGTGCCAACCCGCCGATCGGCAGCAGCGTGATATCGCGTGTCTTGACGCCGAACTTCGCCGCCATCAGGGCGTGTCCGAACTCGTGCAAGACCACGCAGGCAAACAGCGCCAGGATGAAGCCGACTCCAGCAAGCGTGGCTTGGAGGCTTTGTCCTTGGGACCAGTAGCTCAGGACGATGAACCCGATCAGGATGAAGAACGTGGCGTGGACATACACGCCGATGCCTCGGAATTCGCCCAGTTTCCAGGACCATTTCATGGTGCGATCTTAAAGCATGGCCGTGTCGTTCCCATCGAGGCCCAATTGTAGCAGCTTCATCCCCCTTTCCGAGCGTTTCTACGGAAAGCGAAACCAAGCCTGGGCTAGCAAGGCAACTGCGCACAGCTCCACGAAAAGCCCCATCACGCGAAGATACGGTGATTCGGTCCGTCGAGCCACGGCCAGCAGCACAGCGCCTCCGCTTCCGAAGCCGAACGCCACGGCCTGGACAAGCAGCAGGCTGAGATGGTTCCCTGAGAGAGCCAAGAAAGCGCTTATGCACGCGAGGACTCCTAGTGCGCCAGCCACCAGGTACAACCGCCAGCAACTATCTTCGGCACTCGGACCGAGTCTTGGGTTTGCCTGACCGCCCACCGGCGCGCTGTACGGGTTCTCCGCCTGGCGATCGTCGTTCTCGTCGGTAAGCGCCATGGCGTTAGTTTAGTGTGGTCCACTCGCTCCGCGAGTGGTTAACTTTGCAAGTCTTGGTGCTTGGGTCTTGGTGCTTGGTTCCGCCGGAAGCGGGATTTCCTGAGCCCTGATTCCCGACTGCAGCCGCTTGAGCAGACGGCATCGGCTATGCTAATCTTGAGGGATTTTAGAGCGACAAGCGTGCCCCAGGAGGACTAGCCGAACGTGCCGCGACGCGACGACATCCACAAGATCCTGCTGATCGGCTCAGGGCCGATCGTCATCGGGCAAGCCTGTGAGTTCGACTACTCGGGCACCCAGGCCTGCAAGGCACTGCGCGAAGAGGGATACCAGGTCGTCCTGATCAACTCCAACCCGGCCACGATCATGACCGACCCGGGCACCGCCGACCGCACCTACATCGAGCCGTTGACGTGGGAAATCGTGACCAAGGTCATCGAGGCCGAGCGGCCCGATGCACTGCTGCCCACAGTGGGAGGCCAGACCGGCTTGAACCTGGCCATGGAGCTGGCCCGCCAGGGCATCCTGGAGCGGTACGGCGTGGAAATGATCGGCGCAAGGCCCGAAGTGATCGCCAAGGCCGAGGAGCGCGAACAGTTCAAGCAGGCCATGGCCCGGATCGGGCTGGAAACCTGCCGGGGCCGCACCGTCCGCAACCTGGAAGAAGCCCGCCGCGCAATCCACGACATCGGACTGCCGTGCGTGGTGCGGCCCAGCTTCACGTTGGGCGGCAGCGGCTCGGGGGTGGCCTACAACCGCGAGGAGTTCGACCGGATGGTCCGCCGCGGGCTCGATGCCTCCCCGGTCAGCGAGGTGCTGCTGGAAGAATCGATCCTGGGCTGGAAGGAGTTCGAGATGGAGGTGATGCGCGACGCCGACGACAACGTCGTGATCATCTGCTCCATCGAGAACTTCGACCCGATGGGCGTGCACACGGGCGACTCG
>JBBDNX010000547.1:0-2870 GCA_040877345.1 Pirellulales bacterium | reverse complement strand
GGTGGTAGCCTGAGGGGGTCGGGAGGGGCCGACTTTCTCAGGAGGCTGGGCGATGAGCAGGCGACGACGGCGGCAGGCGGCGGGCAACCGGGGCCCGCGGCGGAGCAGAGCCAAGGAGCGGTTCTGGCGGGGTCACCTGGCAAGGCAGGCGGCCGGTGCGTTTTCGATCCGCGCCTATTGTGAGCGGCACTCACTGGCGGAGCCGTCGTTCTACGCCTGGCGGCGCGAGCTTGCCCGGAGAGATCGGGCCGCCAGTGCAGACACGTCACGGGCCGTGGTGCAGCAGAGCCATCCTGCGATGGCGCCCGGGCGGGGTTCGTCGCCACTTGGCTTCGTGAGGCTCAACATAGGGCCAGAGTTGCCGAGCCCCAGCGCATCGATCGAGATCGTGCTCTCCGGCGAGCTGCGCGTGCTGGTGCCGCCTGGCGCCGGGCGCGGGCAGGTGCGCGAGGTGCTGGCAGCGCTGGGTGTGGTGTCCGATGGAGAGCCGCGGCCATGCTGAGCGTTCCGGGAACTGTAAAGATCTTCCTCTCTCTGGCGCCGACCGACATGCGCAAGAGCATCGATGGCCTGGCAGGCCTGGCCAGCACGGTGCTGGAGCAGGACCCGCTCTCGGGCCACCTGTTCGTGTTCACCGGTAAGCGCCGCGATCGTGTGAAGCTGCTCTATTTTGACGGCGATGGATACGCCGTTTGGTACAAGCGCCTTGAGCTTGGAGTTTTTCGCCTGCCCGAGGCGGGCGCCGATCAGACGAGCGTCACGCTTTCGGCCGCTGAGTTGACGATGCTGCTCTCCGGCGTGGACCTGGCCAGCGTGCGCCGCACGAAGCGCTATCGTCGCGCCGAGGAACACGTGCCGGCGTAACGCTGGCGCGCGGAGAAAGTTTTTTTGAGATTTTTACGGCGAGTGTGAAACTCTTTTGCCTCCTGGCGCGTATAGGAGGCATGGACACGGACGTTCCTCTGGCGATCGATCCCGCCTCGCTGCCGCGCGACCCGGAAGTGTTGGTGCAACTCATCGCGCAGCTTCTCGTTGAATTGCGGAAGCGCGACGGCCGCATCGAGGATCTGGAACACCGGATGCACCTGCTGCTGCGGCGTCTCTACGGGGGCACGAGCGAGAAGCTCGACCCGGCGCAGCTCGCGCTGTTCGACACGACGCCCGAAGAACCTGTCCCCGAGCTGCCACCGATCGCGTCATCAACGCGGCCAACGCCCCACGCCGGCGCGGCGAAAAAGCCGGGTCACGGCCGGCGGCGTCTGCCGGATCGGCTGAAGCGGGTCAAGGTGGTCCATGACCTGACGCCGGCCGAGAAGGAGCTGTTGGGCGGCGAGGCGAACCTGGTGCTCATTGGCCAGGAAGAAACCGAACAACTCGAATGGGAGCCCAGCTCGCTGTATGTGATCCAGCACGTGCAATTGACCTACGCCCGCCGCGATCCGCTTCACACGAACGAGACGCTGCACGAGGAATACTCGATCCGCCAGCGGCGGACCCAGAACGTGATCACGGCGGCGAAACCTCCGCAACCCATTCCCGGCGGCCTGCCCGGACCCGGCTTGATGGCCCACGTGGCGACCAGCAAGTACGTCGATCACGTTCCCTTGAACCGGCAGGAGCGGCAGTTCACGAGACACGGCGTGTTTCTGGCGCGGCAGACGACCTGCGACTGGGCGCTGGCCGGCGCTACGTTGTTGGCCGCGCTGTACGAACTGTTGAAGCGGGAAGTGCTCCGCTCGAACGTGGTACACGTGGACGCCACCAGCGTGAAGATTCGCCACGCCCAGAAGAGGCTGAAGCACACCGGCTATTTTTGGACGTACGCAGGGGACGACCAGCACGCGCTGGTCGCGTTCGAGTACACGCCCACGCACAGCCGCGACGGGCCGGCTGCGTTTCTACGGGACTTCCGTGGCTACCTCCAGGCCGATGCTCACAGCGTGTACGACGGTCTCTATATCGGCGGCCGCATCGTGGAGGTCGGCTGCTGGATGCACGCCCGGCGAGGGTTCTTCGAGGCCCAAGCGGTGGATCGGCTGCGCGCCGCGACGGCGCTGGCCTACATTGGGCGACTCTACGCCGTGGAACGGAAGCTGGGGGAGCAGATCGCGGGCGAGTGGCGTGAGCTGCCGCGCGGCGACCGCCACGCTCGGATAGCAGCCGTGCGGCAAGAGCAATCCCAGCCCGTGCTGGAGGAGTTCTTTCCATGGCTGGAGGCCGAGGCGCCGAAGCTGCTGCCCAAGAATCCGGTCCGTCAGGCAATGGACTACGCGCTGCGGCAGCGTGTGGCCCTGTTGCGCTACTGCGAAGACGGCCGCTTGGCGATCGACAACGGCGTGGCCGAGCGGGCGCTGCGCGGGATCGCCCTGGGGAGGCGGAACTGGCTATTCTGCGGCAGCGAGCGTGGGGCGCGCGCCGCGTGCGTGTACTTCAGCCTGGCCGCCAGTTGCCTCCGGCACGAAATCGACCCGTTCGCTTACCTCCGCGACCTCTTCACGCGGATGCCGCTCCTGCTGGCCGACAACGACGGTCGGCCTTCGGACGAACAACTGCGGCCCCTCTTGCCCGACCGCTGGCTGCCATAGCACGGTAGCCGGTCCGCCCTTCGCCAGCTTCCCGCCGGATCGGCCCGCCGGCCGCCCACGCGATCCGCCGGACGCTTACCCTACAACGCCATGCCGATGGCCATTCAAACCGCGCTGGAAGGCCTGGCCAACATCGCCGTCGGCGACGTGCAGGTGGCCGGAAACGTCGGCGGGCCCTACGCCGTCACTCGGGCGTGACGCTGGTCGGCTACGGCTGGCAGTTCGATAGCCTGTGTCCTTCCGGGGAGGCTGCAATTTCTGCCACGGCGCTGACGCCGAGGCTTG
>JBBDNX010000546.1:0-2874 GCA_040877345.1 Pirellulales bacterium | reverse complement strand
GCTCGACTACCAGGACGCTTACCGCAACCTGCCCTACGTGGCCGCCCTGGACGAGGAGCTCGCCGAAGGGCCGCTCACGTGAGCCCGCCCCGCCTGGTGCTGGTCACGCGCCGCTTCTGGCCGCTGGTCGGAGGGGCCGAAACGGTCATGGCCCGGCTGGCCGCCGGCTTCCAGTCGCGCGGCGCCGCGACCACGGTGCTCACGGCACGCTGGCAGGCCGACTGGCCGGCCGAGACCGAACACCATGGCGTCCGCGCCGTGCGGCTCCCCAACCCGGCTGCGCGCGGCTGGGGCACCTGGCGCTACATGCAGGCCCTGGCTCGCTGGCTGCGGACCAACCGCTCGCAGTTCGACCTGGTCTACGTGTCGATGCTCAAGCACGACGCCTACGCGGCCGTGACCGAAGGGCGGCGAGGCGGCTTCCCGGTTGCCCTGCGGGCCGAGGGCGCGGGCTTGACGGGCGACTGCCACTGGCAGCTCAACGCCCGCTGCGGCCTGCGCATCAAGCGGCGGCTGATGCAGGCCGATGCCCTGCTGGCGCCCAGCCCGGCCATCGAGCGCGAGCTGATTGCCGCCGGCTACCCTCGCGATCGGATCCGCTATCTGCCCAACGGTGTGCCTGTTCGGCCGCCGCGCCAGCCGTCGGAGCGGCAGGAGGCCCGCCGGGCACTGGCTGAAGCGGACGGCGTTTTCACGCTGGCGCCGGACGCACCGCTGGTCGTCTACACAGGCCGGCTGCACGAGATGAAGGGCCTCGATCACTTGCTGTCGGCCTGGCCGGCCGTGCTGGCCCGGCATCCGGGGGCACGGCTGTGGCTGGTGGGTGAGGGCCCGTTTCGGCCGCGGCTAATCGAGCAGATCGAGAACCTGGGGCTTTCGACCAGCGTCCTGCTGGCGGGGCTTTACGACGACGTGGAGGATTTTTTACTGGCGGCCGACGTGTTCGTCCTGCCATCGTTGGAAGAAGGGATGTCGGTGGCGTTGCTCGAGGCGATGGCCGCCGGTCTGCCGGTGGTGGCCAGTTCGATCGCGGCCAATGCGCTGTTGGTTGAAGATGGCCGGCATGGGCGGCTGGTTGCGCCGGGCGACTCGGCCGCGCTGGCCGCCGCCTTGGCCGAGCTGCTCGAGCAGCCGGACGCCGCGGCGCGGCTTGGCTCCAGCGCGCGCGAGCGGGTCGAGGCCCGGTTTTCGATTGATCGCATGGTCGAAGCGCACCTGGAGCTGTTCGATCGGCTGCTGGAGCGTCGCAAGACGCCGGCTCGACAAGATACCTGATAAGAAAACCGGCGGCAGGCAGGGGTGCCTGCGCCACAACAAGCGAATCGCCCTGCCGTGCCCTTGCCGCATCGCATTGCTCTGGTTATTCCGACGCTCGACCGCGCAGGGGCCGAGAAGCAACTGGTGCTCCTGGCCCGCGGGCTGCCGCGCGGCGAGTTCGACGTGCACGTCTGCGTGCTCACGCACGGCGGCCCGCTGGAGGCCGAGCTGGCCGAGGCCCGTGTCCCGGTTTCGATCATCGGAAAGCGGGGCAAGCTGGATCCGATGGCGCTGGTGCGGTTGAAAAAGCACCTGGCGGGCTTGCGGCCCGACTTGGTACACACGTGGCTGTTCGCGGCCAACAGCTACGGCCGGGCGGCGGCGTTATGGGCCGGCGTGAAGCGGATCGTGGCCGGCGAGCGGTCGGTCGACCCCTGGAAGGCCTGGCACGAACTGGCCATCGACCGCTGCCTGGCCCGGCGGACCGACCGGATCGTCGTCAATAGTTCGGGAGTGCGCGACTTTTATGTCCGGCACGGGCTGCCTGGGGACAAGTTCACGGTCATTCCCAACGGCGTCGACGTCCGCGCGGCGATGGCTGCCGACAAGGACGCGTGCCTGGCCGAGCTGGGTTTGCCGGCCGGTGTCAGGCTGATCGGGGCGGTGGGCCGGCTCTGGCCTCAGAAGCGTGTCAAGGACCTGATCTGGGCGGCCGACATGCTGAAGTTCATCCGCGACGACGCACACCTGCTAGTGATTGGCGAGGGGCCGCAGCGCGAGCGATTGGAGCGGTACCGGCGGCAGATGCGGATTGAAGACCGGGTGCACTTCTTGGGGCACCGCCCGGACGTGCCCCGCCTGTTGCCCAACTTCGACGTGCTCTGGCTGGCGAGCGAGTACGAAGGCATGCCCAACGTGATCATGGAAGCGATGGCGGCCCAGGTGCCGGTGGTGGCGACCGACATCTCCGGCAACCGCGACCTGGTGGTGCCCGGCGAGACCGGATACCTGGTGCCCGTCGGCGACCGGGGCGCGTTGGTCCGGGCGACGCACAGAATCCTGGACGACGCCGCGCTAGCTCATCGTCTGGGCTCCGCCGGCCGCCAGCGCATGCTCGATCACTTCAGCGTGGCCGCCATGGTCGAGCGCCACGCGTCCTTGTATCGCGAGCTGCTGGGATGAATACGCCGAAGTACTGAGTTGCTCGCCCTGGGCTCATTCGCCCCGAAGGGGCCGCAAGACATCAGCCCAGGCATCGTTTTTCAAAAAACGCCTGCTTTCGGAGTAGCAGAAAAGCGCCGGAGTTCTGGCGAATCCGGCTACGCGAGCGGACCCAGCGAGTCAGGCACGGCCGGCGGCGACCAGAACGGAGAGAATCCGCCGCCGCCTGGCGGGTGTCATGGATTCCGCGGATGGTGGCGCTGAAGCGGCTTTTGCGCCATTCTGTTCGCCGGTATTCATGCGCTGCCCCGCGTGGTGATGACGTCGTTGTTTGCGGCGATACGTTGCGCCAGGGGGACTGTCGCCCCCTTCGGGGCTTACGGCGTTATCGGTGGCGCGTTTCCGGGGGCTTACGCACCCCGGCTATTAACTTTCGCCCCGTCCGGGGCTGTCCGG
>JBBDNX010000545.1:0-2884 GCA_040877345.1 Pirellulales bacterium | reverse complement strand
GAAAACGACGAGGAGCTTCGGGGCCCGCATCCGAGGCGTACTGTCGCCCCCGTCGGGGGCTGAAACGGACTTGCTGGAACCGCAGCCGCGCCCGGCTCGGCACGGGTTGAGCCGGATGTCCCTATGCCTCCAGCGGCATTTCCGCCAAGGCGTCATTCCGCAGATCAACGCAGCGTACAGTCACGAGTCCGGCGGCCGCGGTCGGGAAGTAGGCGTCGACGTAACCGGCCGTGGCAGCAGCCGCGATGGTCGCCGGCGCGCCTGTTGCTGATCTCTCAGGCAACGCCGACTTGAGCAGCACGAGCTCCGCGTCGAGCCCGTGGGCCAGACGCGCGGCAATCGAGTCGCTCGTCACCCGCCAGCTTGCCGGTAGCGCGCACCCCTGCTGCCATGGCTCCTCGTTCTTGAGCCACGTCCACGGATCGAGGATACACAGACAGGGCGACTCTCGCCCCGCCACCTCGGCCGCCGACCGGCAGTCGGTCGCCTCTGCCAGCAGGGCGCGCAGCATCTCGCCGTTGAGCGCCATCGCTTGCACGGCCAGCCAATGGGCGGCGACCTCGCCCAGCCGATGCCGGCGGTCCGCCTCGCGGACGACGTCGGCCAGCCGGCCTCCGCCGGCGATCAGCACGTTGACCGCCGCTCGTTGTCCTGCCAGCCATTGCCGAAATCGCGGCACCAGGTCGTCCAGATCCAGCAGGCTGCCCCCCAACTTGATCACGCGTCGTCTTCGAGTCACGGATGCACTCCAACGAACGTGGACGCTCACGATTCCCGCGCCAGCACCGCCAGCGCGTGAGCCGGAGCGCAGCGGGAAAGTATGGGGCCAAGCGTCTCGTGGAGCGAAACAACGCTCGACACAATTCCCAGCCGCTCGACCAGCCGGCGGCCCAGAAATTCCCCCTGACCGCAAACGATCATCGTGCCCGGAGGCGATCCCATCCGCCGCACCAGCCGGCCGGCGGCCTCGCAAAGCCCCTCGAGCTGGTCCTCGGCGATTCTCCGCGCGGCACACAGGGCATCCTGCTCGCTGAACACTTCTCGATCCGCACAGATGCACCGCGCAAGCCGATCGCGCGCCGCACCGCGCGTGGCCGGCCGCCCATCGGCCGTGTGAACGCTCCCCGGCTCTTCTTCCAGGTCCCCCAGTACCAGGTAAGCATCCCACGTGGTGGCAAACAACTCCTGCGCCGTGGGTACACGGCCGCCGCGCCACGGCAGCCATCGCGATACCGCGCAGACCGGACTGCGGATCACGCCCGTGTATACCAGCTCGCCGGCCGCCATACGCTCCGGATCCGTGCGGCCCTGCGCCGCCGGCACACCGCCGGCCAGCGGAATCAGGTCGGCCGTCGTCGAACCGATGTCGATCAGCAAAGCGCTGCCGCCCGGAGCGTAGCGGCCGGCGAAACGGGCCAGCGCGTGCCAGTTCGAGGCGGCCGCCTCGAGCGGCCTGGTGATCGCCTCCTCGAGCGGCACGAGCGAACCATCGGTCAGGTAGATCGCCAACGCGCGGCCCGCCGCGGCTTCGCTCGCCGCCCGCGCGATGGCGGCAACCCCTTCCCGCTTGGTGCCGAAACAGTCGGCCAGCTCGCCGGTCATCGTTACGGCGATGCGCTCGGCTGCCGGCGCATCGGCCAGCAGCCGGGCGATCTCGCCGGCAAGCGCCTGCGGGCGCTGCCAGAGTGGAAAAGGACGCGCCACGGCGAATCCCAGCCCGTCGGCCGCCTTCAGGTTCGCGCCGCCGATATCGAGGGCCAGCCAACTCACGTTTTGCTCGCTGCATCGCGAAGAGTCAGCCCGCTCGCGGCGGGCTTCTGCCGGCGGACCGATCCGTCGGCGCTGAACTGCACTGGCCGGGCGCTGTAGTTCAATTGCGGTCTGCGTCCGGTCGCCTGGCCCACCATGGCGGCTGCCAGGTTCTGCCGCGCCGCCGCGCGCAGACCGACGTAGGAGGTGGTCAATCGCGGATTGATCTCGATCACCGTGTCACCTTCCGGCTTCTCGGCGAGCACCAGGTCGACGCCCAGCCAGCCGAGTGGGTCGGGCATGGCCGCCACGGCGCGCTGGGCCAGGCCGACGGCCCGCTCCGCCAGCGGCGGCGGCAATGGGCACGATCCGCCCAGGTAACGGAAGCGGCCATCGCTGCTGAGCACCTGGCGGCAGGGCGGCAATGCCAGGCAGCCGCCGGGCCCACACAGAAACGACACGCTGGACGCCAGCCCGGAACAGAATGCTTCCAGCCGGCCAGGGCCCCAGGTCTCAGGCGAACCCTTCCACCCCGCATCCGCGACAGACCAAATTCCTTGAGAGCCGGCCCCATCGCGCGGTTTCCACACGGCCGGGTAGGGAAAGCTCTCCGGCAGCGCCGCCGGCGATTCCAGCGCAATGCCCTCCGGCACTGGAACGCCCGATTGCTCCAGGTGCTGTGCTGTAGCATGCTTGTCGGCAGCCAATGCGATCGTCGCCAGACCGGGACCGAGCAGCCGGCCGCCGGCCGCCAGCACACGCCGGCAGCGGTCGGCGAGAATGCCCGAGATCTCCGGAGCAATCACGACCGTCCAATCCGATTCCGCGGCCAGCCGTTCGAGTTGTTGCCGCTCTTGTCCGGCATCGGCCACGTCGGCGACGCGGCAGCCCGGCGGTTGCCACGGCCGCAGCCGCCGCTCGCGGAGGCACGTCACCTGAGCGTCGCCGAGTTTGGCGAAATCACCCGCCAGGGCGGTGACCATCGCCCGGCCCTCGGCCAGCAGCGAAGCGAGCTCGGGCCAGTTTTCAGCCTGCTCCAGCAGGCCCCCGCCGGTGGCAAACTCGTAGACCAGGATTCGCACACGGCCTCACAACGGGCAAACCGAAACAAAGCATTGACCGTCCGTCCGCCGGC
>JBBDNX010000544.1:0-2892 GCA_040877345.1 Pirellulales bacterium | reverse complement strand
ATGGCCTGCACCAGCAGGTGCTCGACGGTATTGGGATGCAGGTACCGGAAGACGTCGTCCAGCGCGAAGCTGTGCTGGGGGCCGAGGGACAGGACGATCGCGTCTTCAGTGGCCGCGGCCTGCAGCTCGAAGTTGAAGCTGCGGCAGAACCTCTTGCGCAGCGCCAGGCCCCAGGCCCGGTTGATCCGCACCCCCAGCGGCGAATGGATCACGAGTTGCATGCCCCCCGATTCGTCGAAGAACCGCTCGAACACGATCCGCCGCTGCGTCGGCACCAGGCCCATGGCCGCCTGCTGGGCCGCCACGTAATCGACCGCCTGCCGGGCGGGCCACTCGCCTGCGCCGCACTGCTGCTCGAGCCAACTGCGGATCTCCCGCTGCCTCGCGTCGGCGGCGGGGGCCCCGCCTGTCGCGTCGTTGCCGCCCGCCGCATTTCGCAGCACGATCCGGTCGGCCAGCTCCTCGCGCAACCGCGAGAGCTCGGCCGACAGCTCAACCGTCCGGCCGGGCGCTTCGCCCAGCCAGAAGGGCACATTGGCCGGAGCCGCCTGGGCATCCTGGACCACCACCTCGCCGCCGCGGACGTAGCGGATGCGCCAGGAGCTGTTGCCCAACAGGAAGACGTCGCCGGCCAGGCTCTCGATGGCAAAATCTTCGTTGACGGTGCCGACCAGCGTCCGGTCGTCTTCGGTGACCACGCGGTAGTCGGCCATCTCGGGAATCGCGCCGCCCGACGTCAGCGCGGCCAGCCGCGCCCCGCGCCGCGGCTTGAGCACCCCGTGGATCCGGTCGCGGTGCAGCCAGGCGCCTCGCCGGTTGCCGGGCCGCAGGCCCTCGCTGAGCATCTCGACCACCGAGTCGAAGGCGCTCCGCTCCAGTGCGCGGTAAGGCCAGGCGCCGCGGCAAAGCTGGAACAGGTCGTCCTCGCGGTACGGCTCGGCGGCCACGGCGGCCACGACCTGCTGGGCGAGGATGTCGAGCGGCGCTTGCGGGATCTCGATCTGGTCCAGCCGCCCGTGCCGCACCGCACGCACCAGCGCCAGGCACTCCAGCAACTCGTCCCGCGTCAGTGGAAACAGCCGTCCCTTGGGCAACGCGCCCAGCGAGTGGCCCGACCGCCCCACGCGCTGCAAGAGCGTAGCCACCGATCGCGGCGAGCCGATCTGGCAGACCAGGTCGATGAATCCCACGTCGATGCCCAGCTCGAGCGAGGCCGTGGCCACGATCGCCTTCAGCTCGCCGCTGGCCAGCCGCCGCTCGGCGGAGAGGCGGATTTCTTTCGAGAGGCTGCCGTGATGGCTGGCCACGGCATCCTGGCCCAAGAGCTCGCTCAGCCGGTGCGTGACCCGCTCGGCCAGCCGCCGCGTGTTGACGAACACCAGCGTGCTGCGGTGCGACAGAATCATCCGGCACAGCCGCTCGTAGATCTCCTGCCAGGTTTCGTTCGAGCAGACGGCCGACAACTCGCTAGGAGGCACCTCGACGGCCAGGTCCAGGTCGCGCATGTGCCCGACGTCGACGATCCGGCACTGCGGACGTCCGTCCGGGTCGACAGCGCTGGTGCCGACCAGGAACCGCGCGATCTCGTCGATCGGCCGCTGCGTCGCCGAGAGCCCGATCCGCGTGGGCGGCGCGGGGCACAGCGCCGCCAGCCGCTGGAGCGAGAGCGAGAGGTGCGAGCCCCGCTTGTCGCGGGCCAGCGCGTGGATCTCGTCGACGATCACGGTCCGCACGTCGCGGAGCATCTCGCGCCCCTTGGCGGACGTGACCAGCAGGTACAGCGACTCGGGCGTGGTGACCAGGATGTGCGGCGGCCGCCGGATCATGGCTTGCCGCCGGCTAGGCGGCGTGTCGCCGCTGCGGACCATCACCGACAACGGCGGCACGTCGAGCCCCGCGTCCAGGGCCCGCTGGCGGATCTCGGCCAGCGGGATCTCCAGGTTCCGCTGCACGTCGTTCGAAAGCGCCTTGAGCGGCGAAACATAAACGACCTGCGTCGACGCCGGCAGCGTCCCCTCCAGGCCTTGCCGCAGCAGCCGGTCGATGCACACCAGGAAGGCCGCCAGCGTTTTTCCTGACCCCGTGGGCGCCGCGATCAGCGTATGGCGGTCCGCCACGATCTGAGGCCAGCCCAACCGCTGCGGCTCGGTCGGCTCGCGGAATCGCTCGCGGAACCAGCCCGCGGTAATCGGATGAAAATGGCTCAGCGGCATAGTGAATCTATTTTACGCCTCTGGAGGCGGCGGCAGTAGATGGTTCGGAGCGGTCCGAGTACGAACGGGCTGCTGAGCGGGCCGGGATGACCGTATCGGGCTGGATTCGGGAGAGGCTCGCCAAGGGCCGCCAAGCGGGGCAGACTGACCCCTGCGGCAGGGTATAATGCTGTTGCGCCAAGACGCGGCCGCTCAGGATTGTGGCGGGCGGGATCAAAGGAAATTGTGCATGGAGGGAAAACAGCGTAGAACAAACCAGGTTCGCGACTCTCGTCATGCTACGCAGCGATCTCCAGGCATTGACGCGATTGCGCCTGCGGGAAGCCCGGAAACTGCTCAGGGCAAGGGAACACTGTGGCGCGTACTATTTGACTGGACTCGCAATCGAATGCGCAATCAAGGCGTGTATCGCCAAGCAGACGAGACGATACGAGTTTCCCGACAAGAATCGTGGACGGGACTGCTTTGAACACGACCCGACAAAGCTCGTGAAGCTAGCGGGGCTATTCAACCAACTTGAAGCAGAGGAAAAACAAGACCCAGTATTTTCAGTGAATTGGGGGGTCGTTAAGGACTGGAAAGTTGAAAGCCGATACGACGCGACGATCTCGAAACAAAGAGCCCAAGGGCCCGCGCATAAATAACTTGGTCAAATTGGCCTTGGTCGTTTTCGCGGAGT
>JBBDNX010000543.1:0-16010 GCA_040877345.1 Pirellulales bacterium | reverse complement strand
AAGCGGTCGGCCAGGCTGCCGGAGGTCTCCTCATAGGCCTGGGCCATGGCGGTAATCACCTGGCGGCCCGCCAGCGTGTTGCCCTGGCAGGCATAGTAGCGGCCGCTCATGGCCCCCCAGTAATAGCCGTCTTTGTCCGCGCCGGATGGGTTGCGGTTGGCCGCCCGTCCCGCCATGTCGACGATGGCCAATTGACGCTTGTCGCGGCGAGGATCGTCCCTGAGCAACTCCGCCAGCACGTCTTCCGAGTTGCGTCCCTGCGCCAACAAGTCGAGCGCCCGCTCGCCCCAGGCCGGCTCGTGCCAGTGCTGAGTGCAGAATGCGCCGACGCCAGGCCGCACGTAAGGCACGACGCGGCCGACGGCCGGGTATTTGCTGGCCACCGCGGCGCCGCAGATGCCCGTTTGCGGATCGACCGCCACAATCGAGAAAGTGCCCGAGACGCCCGGAGGGGCCGGGCCGGCAACCTTCGGCGATTCGTCCGCATGCGGGCGGTCGGGGCACAAGCAGGCGGCAAAAAGAAGTGCGGTCAGGGCTACCGGTAATCGGATGGTCATGGAGTTGCCTCGGTGAGCGTGGTGAGTTCGGGCGATTCGACCGCCAGATAGTCCTGGACCGACATGCTGATCGAAACCGAGTGGTCGCCCGCGTTGAAGTTCACGGTACACTCGTCGGCCAGCAGCCGGTCGCAATAGGTCGGCAGGCCAAACAGGCTGCCGAACGGAGGGACCGAGCCGGGCGCCAGGCCGGTGATCCGCTCGACCTCCTCCGGGTTGGCAAAACGCAGACTCTTCCAGCCATGCCGCCGGCGGACCTGCTTGCTGGCCAGCTTGCGGTCGGCCGGCAGCACGAATAAGTAGAAATTATCGTCGGCCTTGCAGACCAGCGCCTTGGCGCCACTCGATAGCGAAGTGCCGCGGACGGCCGCGGCCTGCTGGCTGGTATAGACCGGCTCGTGCCGGACGACATCGAACGGCACGCCGGCATCCGCCAGCCGCCGCTCGAGCCGCCGCAGCACGTTATCGGCCACCTGGTCGGTCCCCATTTGGTGTGCCTCGCTGGCGCGTCGGGTTGGTGTGCCTCGCTGGCGCGAGCGGGTTGGTGTGCCGGCCAGGCGCAAAGGCCGCCAGCCTAGGCATTTATAGGCCGCCGCCGCAAACAAAGCAAAGCCGGAAAGCTTGCAAAACTGTTCGAAACTCGTATGTTCAACTGATGCCGGATTAGCGAAATCGCCAGGCGACCGATCGGGTCGGCTCGGCCGGCCGGGGGTCGGCGGGAGTTTATCTGAGGCGCGAGCAGTTTGCCGCCCAGGCTGGCAGGTCAAGGGGGAATCGAGAGTCATGGACCAGTTCCTTTACAAATACGAACTGAACTTGACCACCTGGGTCTACCTTTCCAGCCTGTTGACGATCGCCATTTATTTCAAGTTCAGCCGCTTGTGGAGCATGCGGAACTTCGACCTGTTGACTCTGGTCGCACTGGCTCCTGGACTGCTATTGATCGACCATGGCGGACAGGTCGAGTACTGGGGGTACGTCTGGCTGTTTGCGGTGGGCGGCGTGTTCCTGCTGCGGCTGTTGATCGATCCTCGCATGGTGCGGCGCCCTCTGCTGGAACCCAACCTGTCCACGGGCGGACTGACTTTCATAGCCGCCTCACTGTTGGTGTTCCTGATGGTCAATGTCATTACCAAGAAGCCGACCGAGGACGACTTGGAAGGCCCTCGACGCCTGGCCGCCATGCTCTCGCGCACCGAGGCGGATCCGGCCGACAAGAGTCTGGCATGGCACGGCCCCGGCTATCCGCTGTTGTTCCTGATTCCCAGCATTACCACGCAGACCATGGTCCACAAGGATCCAGCGGTTTCCGAGGACGACGGGCGGTACATGATCCATGCGGCCACGGCCCGGACCATGGCCATCCTCTCGCACCTGGCGGTCGTTATCGGCATGGTGATGATCGGCGTCTGGCACTACGACAACATCCGCACGGGCATCGCCGCGGCGACGCTTTACCTGCTGTTGCCGTATACGGCGCAAATGACCGGCCGCATCGATCACGTGCTGCCGGCCGCCTTGCTGGTGTGGGCGGTGGCGGCTTACCGCAAGCCCTTGATTTCGGGCATGCTGCTGGGTTTGGCCACCGGCGCCGTCTACTATCCCTGCTTCCTGCTGCCCCTGTGGATCGCTTTTTATTGGCAGCGCGGGCTGATGCGTTTCAGCGTGGGTTTCTTGTCGATGCTGGCGGTGTTGATCGCGTCGCTGGCCTTTACGTCCAGCAGCCCGGCACAGTTTTGGGACCAGACTCTGAGGATGCTGGGCTGGACCAGCTTTTCATCCCCCGCCCTCAAGGGATTCTGGTTTTTCCACGAAACCGCCGCCGCCTACCGCATCCCGGTGATCACGGCGTTCGTGGCGCTGTGCGCGAGTTTTGCCCTTTGGCCGACGCCCAAGAACCTGGGCACGCTGTTGAGCTGTTCGGCGGTGGTCATGCTGGGAACCCAGTATTGGAATGTATACGGCGGCGGCGTCCACATTGCCTGGTATCTGCCGCTGTTGCTGTTGACCGTGTTCCGGCCGAACCTGGAAGACCGGGTGGCCTTGGCGACGCTGGGCGAGAGCTGGTTCACGCGGCGGCGGACCACGCTTCGAAACCGGGCTGCCTGACGTTAGGCGGGTGGACGGCTTCAGAGAAAGGTGCTTCAGAGGCTGCCGGGGTTGATTCCCAAGTCGACGATGCTGCACGCCTCGACAATGTTGATCCCCAGCGCCCGCGCCCGCTGGACCAACTCGGGGCTGGACGTGCCGGGGTTCAACCAGAGTTGGCCGCAACCCTTTTTGGCAATCTGGCCCAACACCGTCAGGCCGAGGTGGGGCGGCAGATACATGCTGATCCGGTCCAGGTGTTCGACCGGCACTCGCAACAGGTCTTCGTACACCGTCAGGCCCTCGATCCGACCGCCTTTGGGGTTGACCGGGTACACGTCGTAGCCTTTCGCCAGGTGAGCGCGCAGCGACTTGTTGCCGAACTTGGTTCGATCGTGGCTGGCGCCAAGAATGGCGACGGTTGGCCTGTCCACGGCAATCAATCGCGGCGGGCATTCAGCCCCTGCGGCCTCTTTTGCGCGGCGAACCAGCTCTTCCAGGTCTTGATGTCGTAGTTGAAGTTGACTCCTTGGGTCAAAAGCACCAAGGCATCCAGGACCTGGGGGTTTTGGATCTTGCGGCTGATGATCTTGGGCCCGCCGCCGGTGCCGAAGCTGTTCACGCCGCGGTCGGGGCTGAAGGTGGCATTGTAGCCGCCCGACTGCCCGGTCTGGATTTTGAACTTGTGCGTGGTCACGAGCGCGTCGATCAAAGCGCTGATGGCCTGCGGGTCGTTGAGCCGCGCCAGGCCAACCGCTGCCCGGTTCACTTCCACGTTATCCTTGCTGCGCAACTTGGAGATGTAGTGCTTGACCGCGGCGGGGCGGGGTTCGTCGTCGATGTAGTCGAGGCAGGTCAAGCGCACCTCCTCGTCGGCGTCTTCGAGCGATTGCACGATCAGCACCTGGTAGGCCTGGGGCGTGCCGACGCGGGCCAGGGAGCGAACGTAAACTCGGCGAAGCTGGTCGTTGGCTTCGTCATTCAAGGCGGCGGCCAAAGCCTTGACGGCATAGGGATCGGCGATCTGGTCAAACTGCCGGAGGGCCTCTTCGGCCTTGTCGGTATCGAGCCATCCCCGCCAGCGTTTGACCTTGCCGTGCCACTCTTTTTCGGCCAGCTCGTTCTTGCGATTGCGTTCGCGCAATTCCAGCTCTTCGGGCGTGATCCACTGCCCCTTGTACTGCACGTATCCGCGCTCGGTCATGATCTCGTGGCGGGTTTTCCAGTCGCCGCCCTCGAAGCGGGTATAACCGAGGGCCCGGCGGGCCTGGAGGTGGTCGGGCTCCAGCTCGATGACCCGTCTCAGATGCCGCTCGCGGAACTGCAAAAGCTGGTGCTCGCGGCACCATTCGGCCAGTTGCAATTGGCCCTCGACCGTGTCGGGATACTGGGGACGGATCTTTTCGTACTCGACTTCCTCAGGCCGCCGGCGGATCACCTGCTTGACCTGGGACTTGTCGAGCGTGAGCCGGCCTCCCGTGGCGGTCTGGATGACGTACTTCTCGCGAGGCAGCTCGTCTGGATTGACGATTTCGCCTTCGACCCGTCCTCCGTTGGCGAGCACGAACACTTCGCCCCGCGCCGGCGCGCTGATTGCCATCGAGCCGATGGCCCCCAGGCAGCAGGCGAGCAGCGCGAACGGCCGGAGATGCATGGCAACTTCCTCTGGCGGAGCAGTGAACTTTTGTCTACAAATGTTCGACAGGCCGGGCAGTGTTTAGTATAAGCGCCGCTGAGGGGCAGGGGCAACGAATCGGCGGATTCGATCCTTGTTTTTTGTCGCCCGGCGGCAGAAGGGAGTCGGGGACTTTCTCATGAGCCAGTCGGCGGCGGAACACCGTGCCACGGCGCCTGCGGCGCTAGCCTGCGCGGTCGTTACCATCAGCGATACCCGCACGGCCGAGACCGATACGGGCGGCCAGGCGGTCGTCGATCACCTGATGGCGGCCGGGCACCGGGTGGTGGCCCGCGAAATCGTGCCGGACGATCCGGAAAGGCTCCGCGCCGTGCTGTTTTCTCTGGAAAACCGGGGCGAACTGGATGTGGTGCTCTGCACGGGCGGGACCGGAATCAGCAGCCGCGACCAGACCTTTCAAACGCTGGGCAGCCTGATGACCACACCACTGCCCGGCTATGGTGAGTTGCTGCGGATGTTGAGCTACCAAGAGATCGGTGCGGCGGCCATGCTCAGCCGGGCCATCGGCGGGCTGATCGGGCGGATCGTGGTTCTCACGATGCCCGGCTCCCCGGCGGCCGTCAATCTGGCCATGGAGAAGCTGATCCTTCCCGAAGTGGGACACCTGGTACGCGAAGCGCGCCGCTGAGCCGTGCGTAGCGGAGCCGCGTTAGCCGAGCGCTGGTAGCTGAAACTCAACCTCTGACACCTGCTCCACTCGTAGCCGGATTCGCCAGAATTCGGGCGCCGTCCCACTTCCCCAGAACTCTGCCGAGTCCTGCTACGTCCCCTTCGGCCCAAAGTGCCCTAGGGCAGGCGGGCTGGTTTGATTATTCTACGCGGCCCTGCTGCGGCGCGTGCGCCGGCGCGGCATCCATCCGCCACATTCGATCCGTGCCCATGGAGGGGCCCGTGCGCAAAGCACTTTTCCTGATCGTACCGCTGGCCCTGTTGGCCGGCGGGTGGTACCTGGCCGGCCAGCCGGGTCCCGAGGACCTGGCCGGTTTGGGGCTTCGCGTGCCGGCGGCGAGTCGCGGCGTGGTCGGCGAGGCGCCTGCCTCCAACCCGGCGGCGCCGCCCGTCGACCGGACGGGCGAGACGATCCGCATCGCCTCGTTCAACATTCAAGTATTCGGCGAGAGCAAGCTCGCCAACTCCGCCGCCGTCCAAGTGCTAGTCGAGGTGATTCGCCGCTTCGACGTGGTGGCGGTGCAAGAGATCAGGGCCAAGAGACAGGATCTGCTGCCACGGTTCGTCGAACTGATCAATGCCGGCGGCGGCCGCTACGATTACGTGATTGGCCCGCGGCTGGGCCGCACTTCGAGCAAGGAGCAATACGCCTTCATCTACAACAGCGCCCGCGTCGAATGCGACCGCGACTCGGTCTACACGGTCGACGACCCGGACGATCTGGTGCACCGGGAGCCGCTGGTGGCCGCCTTCCGAGTCCGCGGCCCGCCCGCCGATCAGGCATTCACGTTCACCCTGGTGAACATCCACACCGACCCGGACGAAGTACACACGGAGCTGGCCATGCTGGACGACGTGTATCGGGCGGTCCGCGACGACGGCCGCCGGGAGGACGACGTGATTCTGCTCGGCGACCTGAACGCCGACGATCGCCACCTGGGCGAGCTGGCCCAGTTGCCCTACATCGCCTGGGCGGTTTCCGGCGTCCCGACGAACACGCGTGGCACGAAGCTTTACGACAACATCATCTTCGACGCGCGGGCCACGACCGAGTTCACCGGGAACGCCGGTGTGCTCGATCTATTGCGCGAGTTCAACCTCACTATCGACCAGGCGCTCGCCGTCTCCGACCATCTGCCCATCTGGGCCGAGTTCGACGTCTACGAGGGCGGCGCCTCCGGCCGCGTGGCCGCGCAGCCGGACCTGCACCGATGACAATCACCGGTCACCAGAATTACCAAATCACCCCCTTGAAATTCGGCCACCACCTCGGATAGGATAAAAAGCCGTTTGAGGGCATCCACCGAGCCTGGCATGACCAGGCATCTAAAGAGCCCGCCGCCGGACAGCAGCACTGTCCGGCGGCGGGCTCTTTTTTTGCGCTCACACTCGAGGGACAGTGCCATGAGTCAAGCGGTACCAGCGTGGAACTTCGAAGGACGCCTGAAGGCCATCCGGCAGATGCTCGAACTGGCTGCGTCGCTCCGCCTGATCGGCGACCTCACCACCAGCGACGGTCTGCGGAGTGCCATCTCCGCTATGTTGGAGTTCGCCGAATTGCTGGGCATCGACGCCCAACGCGTCCAATGGCTGCGAGGCGTCCTGCTCGACGAAGGAGTCTTGAACATCCTTGCGGCCCTGGTGCAGTACGCCTGGGGCCGCACCACCCAAACGCCGGCCCAGGCGGACCAGCCGCCGCTCGACTCGTCAGGCGGCAGCGTCGAATTGCGAGGCATCGAGGAGTGGCTGCCGCTGATCCTCGAGATCCTCAAGCTGATCAGACAACTGCGCGGAGGGCGTTGATGCCCGCCCCGCTCGAGCAACTCCATCCCAGGCCCTTCATGAGCTCCACCGCGACCGTGCTCTTGCTGAGAATGCCCCAACTGGTACTCGCCATGGCGGCAATCGCCGGCGATCCGGCTACAACCGTCGATGGGGCCCTGGCCGACCTGGAGACGGTGCCGGCCGCCCTGCGGCCGCAAACCCGCTACCTTGCGCTGTATAACGTTCCGCTGGAGCGCCGGCAGTCGGCTACGGCGGCCGCCGGCTACCTGCTGAACGCGGTCAGCCGGTCTCGAACGATCGCCAAGCCGATCAGCGTCCAAGGCGATCTCCTAAGGATCGACCTGGCCGCCTATGCCGATCCTCAGCAGCCGGAAAGCTACCGTGAACTGCACACCGCCTGGGAGAGACTTGCGGCGGACGATCCTTACTTCCACCTCAAGACCCAAGTGGTAACGGCGGGCGGGCTCAAGACAGTCACCGTCGACGGCGGGTGGATCGACCTGGGGCAGGCCGAGCGTTTGCGGCAGCTTACCGGCTCGTTTGGGTCCGTGCTGCGGGCCGACTTCTTCATCGCTCGGGTTTCGCGGCCTCCGGATTATTACGCCTGGGCCGCGGTGCCGGCTCGCCAGCAAGAGCTGTTCGTCCAACTGGGCCTCGACGTGGAAGTGGTCAGCCGGTTGGCGGCCGATTCGGCCGCCAACTTGCTGCGTTCGCAAGTGACCGGGAAGCCGCGGCGGGTGATCTATCGGCCTGGGCCGCAGGGGGGCGTTTGGCTAACCAAGGACGTAGCCAGGGTAGCAGCCGAGAGGGACCCGCTGCGCAACCCGCTCGACTTCAAGACCCAGCGGTTCGTCTTCGATGCCACGGAGCTGTTTTTTGCCCGAGCCAACGGTCTATGGGGCACGGCCCTGTTCGATGCCCGCGGAGCTCGGCAGGACGCCGTGCCGCAGGCGATCGCCAGCGACACGACGGCCCCAGCCGGCCACCAGGAGCTCGTGCCGATCATCTCGTGCATCCGGTGTCACGAGTTGAACGGCGGCCGCGCGGGTTTGCAGCCGTTTGCCGACGACCAATCCGCGCTGCCGCCGGTCCGGTCCGACGAGCCGGTGGTCGAGCGGCGGGCCTTGGAACTCTACGACCCGGTGCGGCTGGCGACGCGCATGCTGCGCGATCGAGAAGACTACGCCCAGGCGGTTGCCTTGGCCACCGGAGGCCTGTCTCCCGAGCAGGCAGCGGTCGCCTTGACCGAGACCTTTGCCGCGCACGTGTACCGGCCGGTGACGATCGAATCGGCCGCCGCCGAGTTGGGCCTGGAGGCCGAGACGTTGAACGCGGCCCTGGGCGGCAGCGGCGACCCGATCGTGCTGGCGCGTTTGCGAGGCCTGGCGGTCGATCGGGCAAGCTGGGAATCGTCGTTTCAGGAAGCGGCGCTGCTGGCCGCCGCGCATCGTTTGGGGACGGTGCGCGGTGCCGCCGGCGGCGCAACTGCTTCCAGTCGTCCGTCAAACCAAGAGGAGGCGTCGCGATGACGCGTACGTTCGTGCGTTTGCTCGCACTCACCGTTTGCTGCTGCTGGTTGTCGGCGGCGCCGGCTTCGGCCCGGCCCGCCCGCGTGTGCGGCACTCAACGACCGGCGGCCAGGGTCGTGCTGCCGCCGCGTTTCATCGTGACCCCGTTCGCCGTACCGATCGCGGTTCCCGTAGCCCCTCGCAGCTTTGTGTATTACGACGTCTCTTACGACCAGGGCCTGCACTCTGCATCGCCCATTGCCGAACGTGGAAACCCTGTCGTACCTGAAGCGGCTGATGCTGCCGGCCTGGCGGGTGAAGCCCGCCGGGTGGGCGCGGAATCGGCGGCCGCTCGATCCAGCCGGCCGATCGCATCCAGCCCGCGGCCGCATTCCTTGGTCGAGCGGAACTGCCTGAAGTGTCACGGCCAGGCTAGCCCGGCTGCCGGTTTCACTTTAAGCGATGCAAGGGGGCTCTCCGCCGAGCAGCGGCTGCTGGCTATCCGGCGATTGCTCGACGACGATCCGGCCCGGCGGATGCCCAAGGACTCGACTCTCTCCGCCCAAGAACTAGGCGAGCTATTGCAAGAGTTATCGGAGGTTCAACCCCTGTCTGAGCAAGGAGAAGACCCATGAGGACGATCATCGCGGCAGTTGCGTTTGTGATGTCTCTGGCCGCGCCCGGCACGTCGAGTGCCTGCCCGCCAGTCAACCTGCCAGCGGCCACAATCCAGGCGGTGCCGCTGAGCGCATGTCCGGCAGTGGCCGTGCCCGGCGTGGCCCTGCAATCGGCCGTTGCCGCCAACCAGGCCGTGGTCTTTGTCCCCTCCGTGCAGGTGTTCAGCGCACAGGTCGTGTCGGCGCCGCTGGTCTCGTCGCACGTGGCGGTTGTTCCGCTGGTGGTCCGAGAGCGCTCGCAGTCGCGCCGCCGCGGCCGATTGTTCGGCCGGCAGCAAGTGCGCTCGTTCTCTTTCGAGCGCAGCGTCAGCCGGTAGCGTCCGCGCAGCCAGTCATCGAACCCCCCTGTCCCAGGACCATGAGCATGGCGAGCAGCGAGACGCCGGCGCCTGCCGGCGAACCAGGGCCGATTTCGAGCACGCGCAATGTCAGGGCGGTGCTGCGCTGCCGGTTGCACGACTCGGACCGCGTGCGGCAGGTCGCACGGATGTTCGACCTGCCGCCGGCCAGCACGCTGCGGGAGACCTTTGCGGCCGAATTTCCGGACCGGAAGGCCGAGTGGCGAATCGGCCTGGTGGTGGGCCCGTCGGGCAGCGGCAAAACGTCGCTTGCCCGGCGGGCGTTTGGCCGCGATCTGGCCGGCGCCGTGTCGTGGCCGGCCGATCGGGCCGTGCTGGACTGCCTGGGAGAGATGCGCGTCGAGGAAATCGTGCGACTGTTCACGGCGGTCGGTTTCGGGGCGCCGCCGTCGTGGCTCAAACCGCACCACGTGCTCAGCGGCGGCGAGCGGTTCCGCTGCGACCTGGCCCGTGCGCTGGCCGCGGCGATGATCGCCGCGCGCGTGCCCGCCGGCGGCAAGCGGCGGAACGGGGGCGAGAGCCTGGCGACGGGCGGCAGGCGGCCGCTGGCACGCCTGCCCCTGGTCGCTTTCGACGAATTCACCAGCGCCGTCGATCGCAGGGCGGCGCAGATTGCTTCGGCGGCGCTGGTCAAGGCACTGCGCGGCGGCGGCATCCACTGCCGGTTCGTGGCCGTCACCTGCCATTACGACGTAGCCGAATGGCTCGAGCCGGATTAGATCGTCGACACGGGACCAGGGACGACCCATTGGAGGCAGCTTCGGCGGCCCGCCATCGGGTTATCGGTGTTTCGCTGTCGGCAGTGCGCTTGGCGACTGTTTGCGCGTCATCACTATTTGAGCGGTTCATTGAACTTCGGCAGCCGCTGCTTCCTGGCATGCTGGTCGGACACGCCCGTGGCCTTTTGCGCAACGCTTCCGCTCTTGGGCCGACGGGGCATCTGGAGGATCAGCCGGCTGGTAACGCTGCCGGACTACCAGGGCATCGGCATCGGGACGCGGCTGGCCGAGGCGGTGGGCGACCTGCACCGCCAGCAGGGGGACCGGCTGCGATTGACGACCAGCCACCCGGCGATGCTTTCGCACTGCAGCCGGTCGGCCCGCTGGCAACTGGCGCGGGTCATGAAGAATGGTTCGCACAAGTGCGGGTTTACCAGCCGCTACACGGGATCGACCGGCCGCTCGGTGACCAGCTTCGAATACTTGGGGCCAGCCGTGCAGGCCACCGAAGGCACATTGCCCCCCGGCCGAATTTCAACCACTCAATCCAATGGGGAGGGACCATGAACGATGAACGAAACGGCGATATGGAACTGGACGGCGCCTGCCAGGAGAAGATCTGTGAGCTGGTAGCCATGGGCGCCAGCCGCCGTACCGCCGCCAGGCAGGCGGGCTGCTCGGTCGACGCGATTCGCCGCGCCGCCAACCAGGACGCGGCCTTTCACGGCCGGCTCAAACTTGCCGAGTCGAAGCCTGAGGCCATTCACATCGAGAACATTGAAACGGCCAGCAAGAAATGCTGGCGGGCGAGCGCTTGGGTGCTCGAACGGCTTTATCCGGAGCGGTACGCGCGGCGAGGTCCAGGCACGGTGACCGCCGAACAGGTCTCGCACCTGCTCAAGCAGTATGCCGAGGTCATCGTTTCCGAAGTGCCCGACACGCTCATTTGCGACAAGATCCTCCAGCGGGTTGACACGCTCGTGAAGAATTTCCTGCCGCTCAATCATGGCGAGTGAGGGCGGCGGCCGCGACCGGGAACGGGAGGACCGCGAAAAATACCTGCTGGAGTCGATGCACGAGCAACTCCCATGGTCCGTGGCGCGGCAGACGCAGGTCGAACTGATCGAACGCATCAAGCAAGTCCGGAACCTCGGCAGCCGGCCGTTGCGCGAGGCGGGCCTGTTGGCTTGGGGCCGTGCGTACCTGCCCGATCACTTCACGCGTCCCGCTTCGGCCATGCACCAGTGGCTGGAGCGAGAGCTCGAGGGCCTGCACCTGCGGCGGGGCACCAAGCTGAACGCCGTCGGCCCGCGAGGTGGGGCCAAATCGACGATCGGAACGCTGGCTTATCCATTGCGGGCCGCGGTCGAGGCCTGGGAACCCTATATCTGGATCGTTTCGGACACCAAGCACCAGGCTTCGAGCCACCTGGAGAACATCAAGGCGGAGCTGGTCGACAACGAGCGGCTGGCCGAGGCCTACGCGGCCGCCTACGGGCGGGGGCCAGTCTGGCGGGAGCACTCGATCGCGCTGGCCAACGGGGTGGCCATCGACGCCTTCGGCACGGGGCAGCGGATCCGGGGACGGCGGCGGCGGGCGAACCGGCCGACGTTGATCATCTGCGACGACCTGCAAAACGATCGCCACATCGAGTCGGCGGCCGGGCGCGAGAGCTCACGGCGCTGGTTCCATGGCACGCTGCTCAAGGCGGGCACGAAGAAGACCAACGTGCTGAACCTGGCCACCGCGCTGCACCGCGATGCATTGGCCATGGAGCTGCACCGCACACCGGGCTGGAACTCCCGGGTTTTTCGGGCCATCGAACACTGGCCGCGCAACATGCCGCTGTGGGAGGAGTGGGAAGCCGTGTACACCGACCGCGACAACCCGGATTACCAGCAGGCCGCCCAGCACTTTTATCTCGAGCACCGCTCGGCGATGGACGAGGGCGCGATCCTGCTGTGGCCGGACGAAGAAGACCTGTACACATTGATGCGGATGCGGGTGGAGAGCGGACGGACCGCTTTCGAGCGCGAGAAGCAAGGCTCGCCGATCAACCCGGAGTCGTGCGAGTGGCCCGATTCGTACTTCGACGCGCGGATCTGGTTCGATGAGTGGCCCGGCCGGCTGCGGGTGAAGACGATGGCGCTGGATCCGAGCAAGGGAGCCGACGCCCGCCGCAGCGATTTTTCGGCCTACGTGCTGCTGGGGGTGCACGAACAGGGGACGCTGTACATGGAAGCCGACCTGGCCCGGCGGGCCACGCCGCAGATGGTCGCCGACGGGGTCGAGCTGTTCCGGCGCTTTCGTCCCGATGCGTTTGGAATCGAGGCCAACCAGTTCCAGGACCTGCTGAGCGAACAGTTTGCCCAGGAGTTCGTGCGGCAAGGGCTGCTGGGAGTCCGCCCCTGGACCTTGGACAATCGGGTGAACAAGCTGGTGCGAATTCGGCGGCTGGGGCCGTACCTGTCGAGCCGCCAGTTGCGGTTCAAGAGCGGGTCTCCCTCGACACAGTTGCTCGTGAACCAACTCAAGGACTTTCCCGCCGGCGATCACGACGACGGTCCGGACGCGGCCGAAATGGCGATCCGGCTGGCGCTGGAGATGCTCAGCCCGCCGGAGCCGGACGACGGCCTGGGCGGACGGCTGGGCATTCAATGACAAGGCAACCTTCAATCGCAAGGCAGAGGAGCCATACCATGACCAGGCGCAACAAGTCGAACCGGCGAAGCAATGGCCGGCTCAAGCGGCTCGAGACGCGGCTGCTCGAAGCGTACGACGAAATGTGGGACGAATTCGTCGACCCGCGGGAGGCCTTTTTCGACTCGGAGGGCACGCGCTGGCTGGCGCTGGGCGCCCACGGCGGCGATGCCGGCCAATATGCCGCGGCCGCGGCCTTCGACAACGAGCAAACGCTCGGTGAGATCCGCGATCACTGCCGCTGGCTCGCCTTGACCAACGAGTTCGCCATCAACGGCCATGAGAACCGCGTCAGTTACATCGTCGGCGCCGGGCACACGTACCGGGCCGTCGGCTGCAAGGGCCGCGAGGCGCCCGGCCCCCTGCTGGCCCGGGTCCAGGAGGTCGTGGACGGCTTTGTGCGCGACAACCAGTGGCACCGCCGGCAGCAGGAGATCGTTTTGCGGCGCGACCGCGACGGCGAGGTCTTCTTGCGGCTGTTCGTCGGCGCCGGCGGCGCCACGCGCGTGCGCTTCGTCGAACCGGCCCAGGTCAGCACGCCGCAGGCCTTGGCGCACGACCCGGCCGCCCGGTTCGGGATTCAAACCGAGCCGGACGACGTGGAGACGGTGCTGGCCTACTACGTGGATGGCGAGCCAATCGAACCGGCCGACGTGCAGCATCGCAAGGCAAACGTCGACGCCAACCAGAAGCGCGGCCTGCCGCTGTTCTATCCGGTCCGCAAGAATCTGCGGCGGGCCGAAAAGCTGCTGCGGAACATGAGCGTGGTGTCGGAGATCCAGTCGGCGATCGCCATCATTCGCAAGCACCAATCGAGTCCCAGGACGGCCGTACAGCAGCTTGCCGCCGGGCAGGCCGACGTGAGCGTCACGCGTGCCGGCACCGGCAAGACCACGCATTTTCGCCGCTATGCGCCGGGCACGATCCTCGACTCCAGCGGCGGCATCGAGTACGACTTCCCGGCGGCCGGCCTCAACGCGGGCAGTTATGTGACCGTTTTGCAGGCCGAGCTGCGGGCCATCGCCAGCCGCCTGGTGATGCCCGAGTTCATGCTGACCAGCGACGCCTCGAACGCCGCCTATGCTTCGACCATGGTGGCCGAGGGGCCCGCGGTGAAGATGTTCGAGAGGCTGCAAGCGCAGCAGGTGGCCGACGACCTGGAGTTGATGTGGCGCGTGGTCCAGGCGGCGATCGACGCCGGCCGCCTGCCCGCCGAAGTGAGGCAAATCGTGCAGATCCAGGCAGCCGGTCCCTCGCTGGCCGTGCGCGACGTGCTCAAGGAAGCGCACGTGGCCAAGATCGAGTTCTCGGCCGGGGTCCTTTCGCCGCAGACATGGTCTCTTCGCCGGGGTCTGGACTACGACCAGGAGCAAGCCAACCTGGCCGAGCACCGCGAGCGCTCGAGTCTCCAGGTCGGAAGTACGCGGCCGGAGTCCGGCTGATCGGCGTGTCGGGCGGTCCCTTTAGGACGCGATCCACAGATTGCGCAGATTGACGAAGAGACGAAGAACGGACAGGAGGAAGACTACAAGTTCCAGCCTGGCCATGCTTGCCTTCCAATACCCGGCATTGACCGGCACTCAGAGGTGGCCTAGCATAGGTGGAGGCCCCCTCGGATAGGTTGTCTACTGCAATGCGCGGCTTTTTTGCCCACCTCGTGATCGCGAGCATTCTCGGATGCCCCTATTCGTGCTGCGCCGATGAGGGGGGCTGCCAGGGAGAAGTGCAGCGGCGGGATACCGCCCAGGCATCAACCCCGGCGCCGTGCTGCACCTCGCGGCACCCAAGTGAAGGGACTGCACGGCCCGACGACGACCACCCGGATGGACCGTGCCGATCCGAACCGGGGCATCCCGGCCGGACCTGCTTCTGCGAGGGAGCATTGCCCGTTGTCGCGGCCAACTCGGCAGCCACAGAACGGGACCTGCACCTGCAGCTCACCTCTCTCGCGCTGCTGGCATCGACTGCCCTTGAGACAGCCTCGGCCACCGTGGGTGCTCCGATCGACGCCGATTGCTGGCCACCCCCGCCGGCGGGCCGCGCGCTGCGGGCCCGCATATCGTCCCTGACGCTCTAAGCGGATCTCTTCTCGTTGTGCCGCCGGCTCCTGCGCGCCGCTACCTTGCGCTGGCCAGCCCCGGCAGCTTCGTGCTCCCCATGAGTTCCGCCTTCCAGGAGTGTCCGCCGTGTCCGAATCCAACCAACTGGTCGACGAAAAACAGTCCGTCCAATCGACTCTCGCCATTCCCGAGAGCCGGTCACCCCTGCCGTGGCACACCCGGGCGGGCCACGTGCTGCCCACGCTGCTGGTGTTGGCCGGCCTGGCCACCGCGGCGTACCTGGGCCACCGCAACGGTTTCGCGGTGCCGAAGTTCTCGGCGCTTTGGAGCGGCGCCGACGCCGGCATCGACGATTGGTGTGCTGCGCACGACGTGCCGGAGTCGGGCTGCGTGGAGTGCCAGCCGGACGTGCTCCCGCTGGGCAAGGACTACGGGTGGTGCGGCGAGCACGGAGTACACCAATGCCCGCTCTGTCATCCCGACGTGGCCCAGTTGACCGAGCCGCCCCGGCTTTCCGGCGAGGACCTGGCGCGCTCGCGCCGGGCCCTGGCGCTGACCCAGCGCCCCGAGAACAATAGCCGTTGCAAGCTCTATCGCCGCCGGGTGCAATTTGCTTCGGCCGATGCGGTGGAGCGGGCGGGCGTCCAGGTCGAGGTGGTCCAACGGCGGCCGATCACCGAGTCGATCGACGCGGCCGGTGAAGTGATCTACGACCAGTCGCGGGTCGCTCACCTGGCGCCCCGCGTGGCCGGAACGGTGTGGCGGGTCGAAACCGAACTCGGCCGGCAAGTGAAGCAGCACGATGTGCTGGCCCTGATCGATGCGGCCGAAGTGGGCAGGGCCAAGGCGGCCTTGCTGCAGGCCGTCGTGCAGACCCGGCTGAAGCAACAGGCGCTCGACCGGCTGGAGGCGGTGGCTTCGGCCTTGGCCGAGCGGCAGCTTCGCGAGGCCCGGGCCGAGCTGAGCGCGGCGCGGATCAGCCTGCTGGGCGCACGCCAGGCGCTGGTGAACCTGGGGCTGCCGGTGGATGCCGACGAGCTCATGGATCTGCCAGATGAAGCCTTGGCCGAGCGGGTGCAGTTTTTGGGCCTGCCGAAGGAGCTCACCGACGGCCTGGACCCCGGGACGACCACGGCCAACCTGATACCGATCACGGCGCCGTTCGACGCGGTGGTGGTCGATTTCGAAGTAG
>JBBDNX010000542.1:0-2899 GCA_040877345.1 Pirellulales bacterium | reverse complement strand
CGGGCGGCTCGTTCATCTGGCCGAAGACCATGCAGGTCTGCTCGATGACGCTGCGGCCCGTGTCGCCGATCTTGGCTTCCTGCATTTCCAGCCACAGGTCGGTCCCCTCGCGGGTCCGCTCGCCCACGCCGGCAAACACCGAGTAACCGCCGTGGGCGCTGGCGATCCGCGCGATCAACTCGGTAAGGATCACGGTCTTGCCCAGCCCGGCCCCCCCGAACAGGCCGGCCTTGCCGCCGCGCACGAAGGGAGTGAGCAGGTCGATCACCTTGATGCCCGTTTCGAACAGCTCGGTCTTGGTCGACAGGTCGGTGATCTCCGGGGCGTCGCGGTGGATGCTCCAGTAGTCCTCGGCCTCGACCGGCCCCCGCCCGTCGACCGGCTCGCCGATCAGGTTGAACACGCGGCCCAGCGTGGCCTTGCCGACGGGCACCGTGACCGGCTTGCCGGTGTCGATGCAGTCCTGGCCGCGGACCATGCCGTCGGTGCCGCCCAGGGCCACGCAGCGGACTCGGCCGCCGCCCAGGTGCTGCTGGACCTCGCCGGTCAGCTCGACCTTGATCCCCTTGTGCTCCGACGCGATCTTGACGGCGTTGTAAATGGCCGGCAACGAATCCTCGGGAAACTCGACGTCGAACGTCGAGCCGATGACCTGCGTGACCTGGCCAATATTGGTGCCGACCGGGGCGGGTGCGGAGGGACGGGCGAGTGTAGCCATGCGGTGGGAATCCGTGCGTGGAGTGGATTGACTTCGAGGTTGATCGTTATTTCTTGAGCGCTTCGACGCCGCCGAGCACTTCCATGATCTCGCCGGTGATCTGGCTCTGGCGAGCTCGATTATACGTCATCGACAGCTTCTTGATGATCTTGTCGGCGTTTTCAGTAGCGGCTTTCATGGCTACCATGCGGGCAATCTGCTCGCTGACGGCGGCGTCGAGGAAGCACTTGAACAGCTTGACCTTGAAGCTGGTCGGCACCACTTCCTCCAGGATGCTCTGGGCCGAGGGGAGGAATTCGTACTGCGTGCCGGAATGCCGGGCGGCAGCCTCGCCTAGGGGCACCGGCCCGGGACCGCCTGGCTCCGCCCGGCCCGCGGCCAGCTCGCTCAGCGGCAGCAGCGTCTCGACCGTGGCCACCTGGCGCGACATGCTCTCGAAGCGGGTGTAGGCCACGTCCAGCCGATCGAGGTTGCCGGTAACGTACTCGTCCAGGTAGCGATTGGCCAGCAGCTCGACCTCCTCGAACGACGGCTTGTCCTCGAAGTGGGTGAATGTTTCGTCCGGCATGATCTCGCGGAACTTGAAGGCCGCGATCCCGCGCTTGCCGGATATCTCGAGCATCGAAGGCACTGCTTCGGCCAGTTCGCGCCAACGGGGCAAGGCCACCCGCTGCACATTGGAATTGTAGCCGCCGCAAAGTCCGCGGTTGCCCGTGATGACCAGCAGGATGGCATGCCGGACTTCGTCTCTGCCTTCCAGCAGCGGGTGGCTGACTTCGAGCCCCGCCTGCGCCAGATCGGCCACCAGGCTGGTGATCCGCTCGGTGTAGGCGGTCGCGGCATGCGCCCGGTCCATCGCCTTCTTGAAGCGGGCCGTGGCGATCAGCTCCATGGTCCGCGTAATCTTGCGGATGTTCCGGATGCTCTTGCGGCGTTTATCGAGTGCACGGGCCTTGGCCATGGTCGTTCAGCTGGTAAGGGTTTTCCAACTCTGGGGTGTAGTTCTGGTCCATTGCATCGGCCTCGGCGGAAGGTGCAGCGAACGCGGACACCGGCGGCCCGCACTCTAGACTTTCGCCGTCGCCTGCCGTTGCTTAACGGCCTCCTCTTGCTTGCCCGCGAATTGCGCCTGGAAGTCGCGGATGGCCTGGTCCAGCGCCTGGGCCGTTTCGTCTTCCATCTTGCGGGTTTCGATCAGCCGGGCGCGAATCTCCGGCTTTTGCTCGCGGACAAAAGCCATAAAATCGCGCTCCCATTCGGCCACCTGCTCGCGGCCAATCCGGTCCAGGTGGCCGCGGGTGCCGGCATAAATGCTCAGCACTTCGTCGAACACGTCCATCGGCTGGTATTGCCCCTGCTTCAACAGCTCGACCATGCGGTAGCCGCGGTCCAGCCGGCTTTGCGTGGCGGCGTCCAGGTCGGTGCCCAGTTGGGCGAAAGCTTCCAGCTCGCGGAAGGCGGCCAGGTCGAGCCGCAGGCCCCCCGCCACTTTTTTCATGGCCGGAATCTGGGCGGCGCCGCCCACGCGGGAAACCGAGATTCCCACGTTCATGGCCGGCCGCTGGCCGGCAAAGAACAGGTCCGGCTGCAGATAAATCTGCCCGTCGGTAATCGAGATCACGTTGGTCGGGATATAGGCCGAGACTTCGCCTTCCAGCGTCTCAATGATCGGCAGCGACGTCAGCGAACCGCCGCCCAGGGCATCGCTCAGCTTCGCCGACCGCTCCAGCAGGCGGCTGTGGGCGTAGAACACGTCGCCCGGGTAGGCCTCGCGGCCCGGCGGCCGCCGCATCAACAGCGACAACTGGCGGTAGGCCACCGCCTGCTTCGACAGGTCGTCGTAGACGATCAAGGCGTGCTGGCCGTTGTACATGAAGAACTCGGCCATGGCCGTGCCGGCATAGGGGGCCACGTACTGCAAGGGAGCCGGGTCGCTGGCACCCGCGACGATGATCGTGGTGTAGTCCATGGCGCCGTACTTGCGCAGGTTCTCGATGACGCCCGCCACGGTCGATTCCTTTTGCCCGATGGCGACGTAGAAGCACTTCACGTCCGAGTCGCGCTGGTTAATGATGGTGTCGATGCCGATGGCGGTTTTGCCCGTCTTGCGGTCGCCGATGATCAACTCGCGCTGGCCACGGCCGATGGGGGTCATGGCGTCGATGGCCTTGATGCCGGTCT